>JAPSHS010000126.1 GCA_031179495.1 Kocuria sp.
GGTCACGTGCTCCTGGCCGATGACGTCCTCGAAGGTCTCCGGGCGGTAGCGGCGGTACAGGGCGGTAGTCACAGAGCCACCTTAGCGACGGAATCCGACGGGCGGGGCCGGGTCCCGGTGCTGGGGGCCGGGCCGGGCCGAGGGGACGAAAAGACCCCTCGCGCACCCGCCAGAGCCCGTTTACCCTTGCTGCCTTCCGGCCCTGGGGGAGTTCAACAGGATGACGCCACGCGAGGGGCTGTCAGAGAGTCTAGCCGATGCCGGGGGCAGGCCGAAACCGGGCGCCGGCATCGTGGATTCGGCAATGCCCGGGGGGTTGGGCTATGCTGGACTCCGCATGTTCCGGCACCGTGAGGTCGTCGGGATGTGCGTGCCTGGAGGATTCGCCTAGCGGCCTATGGCGCACGCCTGGAACGCGTGTTGGGTTCACGCCCTCGGGGGTTCAAATCCCCCATCCTCCGCACCTGCGAAAGAGCCCCTGACCGGGAGACCCGGTCAGGGGCTCTTTCGCGTGCTCCGTCCCGGAGAGCCGTCGTGCCCCGCGGCCGCGGCCCCGGGGTGCGCAGGCCCGGGCGGACCCCCTGGTGCCGTCGGCACAGGGGGTTGTCGCCCCGGGATCCCTCGCTGCAGGGCCCGGCTGCTCAGGGATCTGCTGCTCGGGAGTCCGCTGCTCAGGAGCCGGTGCGCCGCGCCCGGGCCCGGCGCACGACCACTGCGGTGACGGTGCCGGCGGTCACGACACCCAGGGCCGCCAGGAGCGCGGCCTGCCCCGGTGCGGCGGCAGCGTCCTGGGCGGGGACACGGGTGAGGCTGCCCAGAGGGATCCGCGTGACCGTGCCGGGGGCCACCTCCCCCACTCCGGGCATGGCCTGGGCCGCGGGCGCCCCGTCCTCGACGAACCGGCCGTGGGGTGCCGGGTCCGCGGGCCCGGGGGGCCGGGTGGAGGCCGGGGCGGGAGCGGCCTCTCCGGTGCGGCCCGCGTCCGCGCGTGCCCCGGCGTCGGCGGTCCCCTCTGCCGCAGTGCCGGCCGGGGTGCCCGGTGCGGCGGCGTCCGGGGTCGTTCCGGTGCCGGCCCCGGCGGGGAGCTCGGGGGTGGACTGCTCCTCGGTCCGGCCGTCCGGTGCTCCACCGGCGCCCGGCTCCGTCACGACGGCGGTCCCCGGGTCCGTGGTGGGCGCCTCCACCGGGGTGGGCCCGGTCGCGTCGGCCGGTTCGGCCGGGGCGGGGTCCTGGGGCGCCGCCCCGGTGGGGGACTCGACGGCCGGTGCGGGGACGGAGGCGTCGGCGGCGTCGGGCTGGGCGGCCGCGGGGGCGGGGGCGAGGAGGAGCAGGGCGGCGAGGGCCAGGGGGCGCACGGGCATGGGGGTGGTCTTTCCTCGGGAAGTGCGGGCACGACAGGGGGCGCTCGTCATTTTACGTCGTTCCTCCCCATGGCGTTCACTAATGCAATACTCTGCTCCTGTGGCGGGACGGGCTGTCCCGCCGCACCCGCAGCTGCCCCCCGGCTGCGCGCATTCCCCCATCCCTCTCCCCCCAAGAGGTTCCTGTGAAGCTGCCCTCGTTCCGCCTGCCCTCGTCCGCCCTGCCCGCCGCCGTCCTGGCCGGCGTGCTGATGACCGGGACGGTGGCCGCCACCGCCGTCCCGGCCCACGCCTCGACGACCAACACCCCCTACGCCGCCGCCGGGATCTCCTCCCAGTACCACCTCTACGACGCGGGCGTGGACCGGTCCAAGGCCGTGGGCGCCGTCTTCTACTTCGACGGTGACGGCCAGTACTACGCCCAGCGCCCGACCGCGACGATGCTCAAGACCATGGCCGCCCGGGCCGCGGCGAAGAACATGATCCTCGTCGTGCCCGTCGCCCCGGCCAACCGCTCCTGGACCGCCAACAGCGAGACGGTCGGGGACTGGTTCCGGGCCCTGGCCGCCAAGGTCATCGCCGAACAGCGCGTCGACACGACCCGCATCCACCTCGCCGGCTACTCCGGCGGTGCCGAGTTCATCTCCACCGAGGTGCTCTCCGACCGCGCCGGCTGGATCCGCGGCGGCGGCGCCACGATCATCGGCGGCGGCGGGGTCTACTACGGCGGGCTCGAGACCGCCCCCGACGCCGCGCTGCGCGCGACCGACCCGACGTGGTACGTGGGCTCCCAGGACAGCTACGGCGCCACCCAGCCGGCCAGCTGGTCGGCCCTGGAGGCCGCCGGCAAGGGCGCGGCCGCCTATCAGAAGGCCGGCTTCGCCAAGGCCGACCGGGTGGTGCTGCCCGGCCTGCACCACACCAACTACAACCTGCCGGGACTCGTCGGCGACGACGTCGACCGCCTCTACCCGACCACCGGCACCACCGTCCCCCCGGCGGCGGGGGCGAGCGAGCTCAACGGCTTCGAGCTCAAGGGCGCGATCGGGTCGCGGTGGAAGGCCCTGGGCGGGTCCTCCTGGGCCACCCCGGTCAGCGCCGAGCACGCCTCCGGGTACGGGTCCGTCTACCAGCGCTTCGTCGGCACGGACGGCAGGGAGAAGGCCGTCTACTGGTCCCAGGCCACCGGGACCCGGGTGGTCGACTACGGCGGAGCCATCGGCCGGGCGTTCGAGGCCGCCGGCTACGCCACCGGCTACGGGCCGCCGTCCTCCGACGAGGCGCGCACGGCCGACGGCGGCGCGTACCAGGTGTTCGACGCCGCCGGGAAGCGCACCAAGCTCCTGTGGTCGTCCGCGACCGGGGCGCGGGCGGTCAAGGAGTACGGGGCCATCGGGAATCGCTGGGCGGCCCTCGGCCACGAGCGGGGCCTGGGCTACCCGACTTCCGACGAGTACCGCACCCCGGGCGGGGCGGCCCAGGAGTTCACCGGCGGCCGGATCGAGTGGACCGCCGTCACCGGGGCCGTGCGCGTGACCAGGAACTGAGCCGCCACGGGCTCCGGTGCGAAGGCCCCGCAGGCCGGCCTGCGGGGCCTTCGCACCTGTCCGGGAGCGGCCCCTAGGATGGCTCCATGATCTTCAAGGCCGTGGGGGACTCGCGCCCGTACCCGGATCACGGCCTGGTCTCGCCCTCGGACTGGTCCGGCATCGCGCCCCGTCAGGTGCGCCTGGACCAGCTGATCACCACGAGGACCACCCTGGACCTGGAGACCCTGCTCGACGCGGACTCGACGTTCTACGGCGACCTCTTCCCGCACGTGGTGCGCTGGCGCGGCCAGCTCTACCTCGAGGACGGGCTGCACCGGGCGCTGCGCACCGCCCTGCACCACCGGACCGTGCTGCACGCCCGGGTGCTCGAGCTCGGCTCCCCGCCCGTCCCGCGGGCCGGGAGCGCAGGGCGGCAGGTCAGGACGCCGCGCTGAGCGGCGTCCGCTCGGCGGGCAGCTGCACGGGGCGGCCGTCGGCGTCGAACTGCGCGCCCAGGCCCTGCTGGATGAAGCGGACCGTCGAGCGGATGTGCTGCTCCCGCGCCGCACGGTCCTGGTCGGAGTTCTGCCCCCGGTCCGCGGCGGCGGTCAGGGAACCGTGGACCAGCGAGGCGAGCTCTGAGATGTCGCCCTCGGGCAGGTAGGACCGGTCGATCGCGTCCCGCAGGATCGCGGCCAGCAGGCCCTGCAGCTCGCCCACGTGCTCGCCGAGCTTCTGGTAGTCCTCCGGGGACAGGACGGTGCGCATGGTGGGGCCCGGGGGCAGGTGGCGCCGGGCGAGGTCCTCGATCTGGGCGCGGATGTAGACGGCGAGCCGGTCGACCGGGTTGGCGACGCCCTCCAGGTCCCGGCGGAGGTCCGTCATGAACCGCTCGGTCTCGTCCAGGGCGTAGGCCACGAGCAGCTCGCCCATGTCGGCGAAGTAGTTGTAGACCGCGGTGCGCCCCACCTCGGCGTTCTTGGCCACGTGGGTCATGGTGAGTCCGGTGAGGCCCTGCTGGTAGAGCAGCTGCCCGAAGGAGTCGAGGATCGCCCGCTTGGTGTTCTCCCGCTGCGCGGCGTTGCTCGCCGCTGATATACGAGGCATGATGACACCTTATCTCTGCATGTCATCAAAGTATGCACACTTCAATGATCCTTGGTGACGGTATGTCCGACTATGACAACACCCTTTCCGCCGTTTCGGTTCCCCCGGCGTGAAGGTCTGGGGAAACGTCCAGGAAAGGGCCGGGAAAGCCACCGCCGAGGGTCAGGACCGGACCGGACCGGAGCAGAGCGAGGCCGCGGCCGGCGACGTGGGGACGTCGTCGGCCGCGGCCTCGCACGGTGGCCGCCCGCGGGCGGGCGGGCTCACTGCTCGGCGGCCGAGCCCCCCTGCCAGAGGGAGTCGAAGGGCGCCCGGGAGGTGAGGCGCTGCCGGATGCCGGCGGAGACGAAGGCCTTGGCGGTGCGGGCGGCCTCGAGCGGCTCGGCGCCCTTGGCGAGCTCGGCGGCCACGGCGGCCGCGAGGGTGCAGCCGGCCCCGGCCACCGG
>JAPSHS010000127.1 GCA_031179495.1 Kocuria sp.
GTCCCGGAGGCGTAGTACAGCTCGTCGGTGGAGACGAGCCCGATCTTCAGGACGTCCGCGCCCCGGCGGACGGCGCCCTCGGCGAAGGCGTCCATGAACTCCGGGGAGGAGGGGCGCATGTCCCCGCCCACGAGGACCGTCCGGCCGGCGAGGTCCAGGACGTCCACGAACGCCGCCCCGGTGGCCCGGACCGTCTCCGCGGTGATGGATTCGCCCACGATGCCGCGGACGTCGTAGGCCTTGAACGAAGCTGAGAGATCGATAGTCACAAGCGCTGATCTTAGGCCACGGCCGATCCCGGTCGCCCATCCGCCGGCCCGTCCTGTGATTGGATGACGGGCATGGGTGAGATCCTTCGCATGCGCAATCCGGTCCAGCACTATGCCTGGGGCTCGCGCGAGGTGCTGGCCCGCCTCCGGGGCGGCCCCGTGCCGAGCCCCGAGCCCGAGGCCGAGCTGTGGGTCGGCGCGCACCCCTCCGCGCCGTCGGCGGTGCTCGTCGACGGCAGGGAGCAGTCCTTGGACCGGCTCGTCGAGGAGGACCCCGAGGGCTATCTCCCGGCGTCGGCGCGCGGCGGGCAGCTGCCCTTCCTGCTCAAGATCCTGGCCATCGACGCCCCCCTGTCCATCCAGGTCCACCCCTCGCCGGAGCAGGCCGAGGAGGGCTACGAGCGCGAGCAGCGGGCGGGGATCCCCCTGGACGACCCGGCGCGCAACTACAAGGACCGCTCCGCCAAGCCCGAGACCGTGGTGGCGCTCACGGAGGTGGAGCTGCTCACGGGCGTGCAGCCCACCGAGCGGCTGCGGGCCACGGCCGACCGGCTGGGACTGGAGTGGCTGCGCGCCGCCGCGGACGGCGAACGCCCCGTGCTGCCGTCCGTGCTCGCGCTCGACGACGCGGCCGCCGCGGCCGCCGTGGACGCGACCGTCGCCGCGGCGGCCGCGGCGGGCCCGCAGGACCCCGTGGCCGCGCTGGTCCGGTACGTGCACGACCGGCACCCGGGGGACCGCGGCCTGCTGGTGGCGGTGTGCATGCACCACGTGCACCTGGGGCCGGGGCAGTCGCTGCACACCCCGGCCGGGCAGGTCCACGCGTACCTCGCCGGGACGGCGATCGAGGTGATGAGCTCCTCGGACAACGTCCTGCGGGCCGGGCTGACGGGCAAGCACGTGGACGTGCCCGAGCTGCTCGCGGTGCTGGCCGACGTGCAGGCCGACCCCGAGGTGGTCGAGCCCCCGGCCGACGAGCACGGCGCGCGCGTCTACCCCCTGTGGGACGAGCGGCTGTCCCTCGTCGCCCACGAGCTCGTGCCGGACCGCAGCGTGCCGTTCGAGCTGCGCGGGACCGCCGTGCTCCTCGCCGCCGGGGACCGCGTGGTGGTGCGCGCCCCGGACGGGGAGTGGGCGCTGGGCGGCGGGGAGTCGCTGCTCCACCGGGGCGCCACCACCGCCGTGGAGCTGTCCGGGGACGCCCGGGTGTTCACCGTCTCCTGCGCCTGAGCGGGGCCCCGCACGCCCGGGGACCTACACTGGGCCCACCGGCACCGGAGCGCCCGGCGCCTGTTCCTCCCCAGGGGGACCGCCATGAGCACCACCCCGTCCGACGGCCTGCGCGGCACCACCGCACCGTGCCCCCGCTGCGGCGCCACGGGCTTCGAACTGGTCTACGTGCAGATCATGCCCGACGACTGGGACACGGCGCGCGACGTGGAACTGGCGTCCCCGGCGATGATGCTGCCCGACGGGCGCGCGCCCGGGTTCTCCTGTCAGAACGGCGCCTGCCGCCACCTCTGGTGAGCCCGCGGGAGCTCAGTCGACCGGGGCCTGCGGGCCCTCGGTCATCCCGGGCGCGGCAGGGCCCTCGCCCGGCCGCATCTCCGGGCGGGGCCCGTAGTAGCGCCGCAGCCACCGGGACAGCCCGTCGAGACCGGGGAAGAGCACCCGCTCCGTCACGTTGGCCTGGTCCAGGTGGTCGCGGATCCGCCACTTGAGCCCCGCCGGGATGACCACCTTGCGGTAGAGCTCCGGGTGCTCGCCCAGCCAGTCGTGCAGGGAGGCGGTCGCCCCCGGCATCGCGGAGAAGACGGCCGACTGGTTGACGATCCGCTCGTCCAGGGACGGCGGCTCGAAGAACAGGGGCGCGGCCTGCGCGCCGTCGCTCAGGCACCGGTCGAAGTCCTCCAGCGTGTACGCGATCCGCGTGAGCATGTCGGTGGTGAACAGTCCCGCCTCGTGCGACCGGATCTCGCGGCGCAGCTCCGCCGGCAGGAGCTCGTGGGCCGCGGCGTAGTCGACGCACCACACGGCGCCCGGCGCGTCGTAGCAGCGGGGGTCGGCCGTGGCGAAGTGCAGGGCGACGTACGGGGAGTTGGTCCAGTCCAGCAGGCGGGTGGGCAGGCCGTGGTGCTGCGCCACGGACAGCCAGTTCCAGTCGGAGTCCCCGGGCGAGGTGTCCCGAGCGGCGTACTTGCGGAAGTTGCGCAGGAGGTGCGGCTCGATCCGGTCGCTGGACCCGCCCCGGAGCCGGTACAGGCTGGTGTGCAGGTCCTGGTCGGCCAGGGCGTGCCCGCGGTAGACCACGTTGATCCGGAACTTGCCCCGCGACGGCTGCCAGTCGCTGTGGGTGAGGGCGTCGATCAGTCCGTAGAGGTCGTCGTCGGCGATCTCGATGACCGGGTCCATGGCCGGTGTCCCTGCCTCTCCTCAGGTCCTCCTCGACAGCGTGCGCCCCACGGTAGCGCCCGGCCTCCGCCCGCGGAAGCCCCGCGGGCCGGTCCGGGACCGGCCCGCGGTCCCGGCTCAGTTCGCGAAGACGTCCTGCAGGGTGCCCTCGTCCGTCCACAGCGCCACGGAGTCGCCGCCGTTGTTGAGGACGGAGGAGGTGCCGCCGTGGTAGAAGGCGTCCCCGGTGTCGGTCCCCGGTCCGGTGTGCACGCGCAGCCGCCCGCCCGGGGCCAGCTCGTAGCCCTCTCCGACGGTCAGGACGTTGTTCGCGGCGTCGCGCAGGAGCCAGCCGCTGACGTCCACGGTGCGGGTGCCCGTGTTGGCCAGCACCACGTGCTCGCCGGTCCCGTACTGGACGTCGTCGCCCGGCACGTCGTTGACGGCGCCGGCGATCTCCACGCCCTGGTCCGCGGGGTAGGGGTCCCGCCCGCCGAGGAGGCGCCCGGTCTGGATCGGGAAGTCCCCGGTGACCATGTCCACGCCCAGGTCGAGCACGTGCTGCACGGCCTCGGGGGAGTTCACGGTGTAGACGCCCAGGTCCAGGCCGGCGGCGTCGACGCGCGCGACCCCGTCCGCGTCCAGGGCGCGGTAGTTCGTGCCGATCGAGTCGACGAATCCCGCCCAGCGCCCGATCGTGGCCGCGTCCGGGACGGAACCGGTCAGCTGCTGCAGGGGGACCTCGGGGGCGAGCTCGGCGAAGACCCGGTTGGAGCCCTCGTCGAAGCCGATGACGGTGACCTTCCCCGCCTCCAGCAGCTTCGCCCACACCTCGTCCCCGGCCAGGGCGTCGGCGACGACCTGCTCGATGCCGGGGGAGTTCTTCGGGGACTTGATCTCGATGTAGACGCCGGTGTTGACGGTGGCGATCCTCGCGGCGTCGTCGAAGTGCGGGATCCGTTCCCCGGCGAACCGCGCGCCGAAGTAGGAGCCGGCGTCGAGCTGCTGGAGCTCGGCCCAGGTGAAGGACGTGACGGGGTCGTTCTCCCGGCCCGGGAAGACGTCCTCGACGTCCGTCGTCCGGGCGGGGGTGTTGTCGTGGAACAGGAACGGCACGCCGTCGGCACTGAGCTGGACGTCGATCTCCAGGTAGTCGGCTCCGGCGGCACGGGCGTCCTTGAACGCGGCCACCGTGTTCTCGGGGGCGGTCCCGGCGGCGCCGCGGTGGCCGATCACGAGGGGACGCTCGGCGTCGGGGGCGGCGGCGGCCGGCGCCGCGGCGGTCAGCACGGAGGCCGCGGACAGCGCTCCGGCGGCCACGGCACGCAGGGCGGGAACGGGACGAGCGGGCATGGGGGGCTCCTTCGGGGGCGGGAACGGTGCCCCGCCAGTCCACGGGGGCGGGATGACGACGCGGCCGACGCGGGGTGAAGCGCCGGTGATCTCCTGGCGTCCGGCGACCCGCGTCGGAGGCGCGTCCTGACCCGGGCCCGCCGGGGCCGCGTCCGGGGACCGGAGGTGCGCAGGGGAAATGGTGCTGTTCATTCCTGCTCGCCAGGCGCATCCTGGAGGTGTCCGGCCGGGGTCGCTCCGGTCCCGTGGAACCTCCAGGAGGAACAGTCATGGCCACCACAGAGTTCGTTCCCGTCTCCGACTGCACCGTGGGGCAGTGCTCGTTCAACCACGAGCACGAGTGCACC
>JAPSHS010000128.1 GCA_031179495.1 Kocuria sp.
GCCCTCCCCGAGCAGGTCTCGGAGCTCTTCGACCCCGTGCAGTGGCGCACGGTCGAGGGTTTCCAGGACCTGCAGGACCTCACCTACCACCGCGGCGTGGAGCGGGACGGGGACGGCGCCGTCGTCCGCGACCTGCCCTGGGTGCGGATCGCGTTCGACCGGCCGGAGGTGCGCAACGCCTTCCGCCCGGGCACGGTGGACGAGCTCTACCGCGCGCTCGACCACGCCCGGATGAGCTCGGACGTGGGCGCGGTGGTCCTCACCGGCAACGGGCCCTCCGCCAAGGACGGGGGCTGGGCCTTCTGCTCCGGCGGGGACCAGCGCATCCGCGGTCGCGACGGCTACCGCTACGCCGAGGGCGAGACCGCCGAGTCCATCGACCCGGCCCGCGCGGGGCGGCTGCACGTCCTCGAGGTGCAGCGGCTGATCCGCACGATGCCCAAGGTCGTCATCGCCGCGGTGCCGGGCTGGGCCGCGGGCGGGGGGCACTCCCTGCACGTGGTCTGCGACCTCACGCTGGCCTCCCGGGAGCACGCGCGGTTCAAGCAGACGGACGCCACCGTGGGCTCCTTCGACGCCGGCTACGGCTCGGCCCTGCTGGCCCGCCAGGTCGGGCAGAAGTTCGCCCGGGAGATCTTCTTCCTCGCCCGGGAGTACGACGCGCAGCGGATGCTCGAGATGGGCGCGGTCAACGAGGTCGTCCCGCACGCCGAGCTGGAGGACGCCGCGATCGCCGCCGCCCGGGACGTGACCGCCCAGTCACCGCAGGCGGTCCGCATGCTGAAGTTCGCGTTCAACCTGCCCGACGACGGGATGGTCGGCCAGCAGGTCTTCGCGGGCGAGGCGACCCGCCTGGCGTACATGACCGACGAGGCCGTCGAGGGCCGGGACGCGTTCCTGGGCAAGCGCGACCCGGACTGGTCGGGCTTCCCCTACTACTTCTAGGGCGGTGGCCGCGATGGCCGAGCTGATCCTCCCCGACGACGCCCTGCTCCTGGACGGGCCCGTGGCCGGGGACCCGCTGCGGCTGCTGTCCCCGCTGACGCGGGTGCTGGGGCGGGCGGGCCCGGCCGTCGTGGTGCGCACGTCCGGCTCGACCGGCCGCGCCAAGCGCACGGTGCTCACCCGGGACGCCCTCGCCGCGTCGTCCATGGCCACCGCGGTGCGCACGGGCGCGGTGGGCCAGTGGCTGCTCGCCCTGCCCGCCCACTACGTGGCCGGGCTGCAGGTCCTCGTGCGCTCGCTCTACGCCGGGACGGACCCCGTGGTGCTGGACCCCGCGGCGCGCTTCACCCCGGAGGCCTTCGCCGCGGCCGCGGAGCGGCTGGAGGACCCGGTGCGCTTCACCTCCCTGGTGCCCACCCAGCTGCAGCGGATCCTCGAGCCGGCCTCCGGGGTGCGCAACGGGGACGCGGTCTCGGCCCTGAAGAGCTTCTCCGCGGTCCTGCTCGGCGGCTCCGCGGCGTCCCCGCGGCTGCTCGCGGCCGCCCGGGACGCCGACGTGCGGGTGGTCAGCACCTACGGGATGTCGGAGACGTGCGGCGGGTGCGTGTACGACGGCGTGGCCCTGGACGGGGTGTCGGTGCACGTCGAGCAGGACGGCAGGCAGCCCGGCACCCCCGCCGGGCCGGGCACCGGGCGGATCTGGCTGGGCGGTGCGGTGGTCGCCGCGGGCTACGCCGGGGACCCCGAGCAGACGGCACGGCACTTCCGCGAGGCCGCGGGGACCCGCTGGTACCGCACGGACGATCTCGGCGAGCTCTCCGCGGACGGCGTGCTCACGGTGCACGGCCGGGTCGACGACGTCGTGAACACGGGCGGGGTGAAGGTCGCGGCGGGGCGGGTCGCCGCCGTGCTGGACCGGCACCCGGCGGTGCGCCAGTCGCTCGTGCTGGGCGTGCCCGACCCCGAGTGGGGCCAGGCGGTGGGCGCCGCCGTGGTCGCGGCCCCCGGCACCGACCGGCGGCGGCTGCGCGCCGAGCTCGCGGAGGCCGTGCGCGCCGAGCACGGCGGCGCGGCCGTGCCCCGCCGCTGGGCCTGGCCCGGGGAGCTGCCGATGCTGCCCACCGGCAAGCCGGACCGCGCGGCGGTGGCCCGCCTGCTGGCCTGAGCAGGGTCGGCCTCGGCGGGGAGCGCGCCGGGGCCGTGGCACAATGGTGCGCGGCCCGGGCCCCCACCGCGGCCCGCATAGCGCGAGACGTTCCCCGACGGAGGTAGCCCGTGGCCACGCCAGCCCAGTGGATCGAGGGAGCCCGGCTCCGGACGCTCCCCATGGCCCTCGCCCCGGTCGTCGCCGGCTCCGCCGCGGCCCAGGCCCTGCACTCCTTCGACCTCCTCCGGGCGGTCCTCGCCCTGCTCGTGGCCCTCCTCCTGCAGATCGGCGTCAACTACGCCAACGACTACTCCGACGGCGTCAAGGGCACCGACGACGTGCGGGTGGGCCCGCTGCGCCTGACCGGCTCCGGGGCGGCCCGCCCCGGGCAGGTGAAGGCGGCGGCCCTGCTGAGCTTCGCCCTGGCCGCGGTCGCCGGCGCGCTGCTGGTGCTGGTGAGCCGGCAGTGGTGGTTCATCCCCGTGGGTCTCTCGGCCGTGCTCGCCGCCTGGGGCTACACGGGGGGCAGGACGCCGTACGGATACCGGGGGCTGGGCGACGTCTTCGTGTTCGTGTACTTCGGGCTCGTGGCCGTGCTGGGCACGACGCTCACCCAGGCCGGCACGCTGAACCTGGAGGCGTGGATCGGGGCGCTGTCCACGGGGCTCATCGCGTGCGCGCTGCTGATGGCCAACAACGTCCGGGACCTGCCCGGGGACCGGGAGGTCGGCAAGCGGACCCTGGCCGTGCGGCTGGGCGACCCGCTGGCCCGCGTGGTCTTCACCGCCGAGATCGCCGTGGCGCTGCTGCTGGTGCTGTTCCTGGTGCCCTACAACCCGTGGATGCTCATCGTCCTGCTGCTCGTGCCGCTGGCGCTGCCACCGGTGGCCACGGTGCTGCGGGTGCAGGACCGGCGCCGGCTCGTCCCCGTGCTCCAGCAGTGCGGCGTGCTCAACGTGGGCTGGGCCGTGCTGTTCCTGCTGGCGGTGCTGCTGCGGCAGTGGCTCTGAGCCGTCCGCTCAGACCCCGCGGCCGTCCTCGCGCAGCTTCCGGTCCACGTACGCGTCCTCGACCTCCTGGTCCTCGAGCGCCACGCGGTTGCGGGGCCGCGGTGACCGGGCGACCCACCGGTGGAGCTCCTCCCCCGCGGCGGTGTGCAGGCGCGGGAAGAACAGGTAGGACACCGCGAAGGACGCGGCCACTGCCGCGACCCCGGACAGGACCAGCCCCCCGCCCAGCCACATGCTGAGCAGGAAGACCAGCACGAGCAGACCGAACCGGAGCAGGGTGTATTTCAGGAAATTCACTCCGTCAGTCTACCGAGCGGACCTGGAAGAACTCCCGGCGCCGAGCTGACGTCCAGGCAGCTCACCTACGATTGTCGGCATGGGCAGAGCCATCCTCATCATCGGCGCGGCCGCACTGGCCGTGGGCGTCATCGTGTACTCCCTCATCGAGTGCGCCCGGACCGACAGCACCGCCATGCGCGGTCTCCGCAAGGGGGGCTGGATCGCGGTCATCCTCCTCCTCCCGCTGCTCGGTGCCCTCCTCTGGCTGTTCCTGGGCCGCCCCCGGGGCGCCGCCGGGTCCTCCGGGCCCGTGCGCGGGAGGGGCCCCGACGACGACCCCCAGTTCCTGCGCAACCTCGAGCAGCGCCGCCGGCAGCAGGAGCAGGCCGAGAAGCTGCGCCGGTGGGAGGAGGAGCTGCGTCGTGGTGGCGGAGCGGCCCGCGGGAACCCGTCCGAGCACGGTCCCGGGGACGACTCCTCGGACGGGTCCTCCCCCGGCCGTGCCGACGACCCGTCCGACGACTCCCCCGGGACGAACCGCCCGCCGCGCGAGTGACCCCGCGGGCGTCCGGGCACCGCAGGGCCCGGTGCCACCCCGCGCGGGTCGGCGTTCGTGTGCGTGCTGCCCGCCGTGGCACGGAGACCCTCCCACGCGGCGGGCAGGCACCTGCGGACAGCGCCGCGGCCCGCTCCGACGGTCGTCGGTGCGGGCCGCGGCGCTGGTGCTGCGGGCAGGAGCCGAGAGCGGCTCAGACCCCGGCGTAGGAGTGCAGTCCCGCGAAGAGCGTGTTGACCACGGTGAAGTTGAAGACGATGCACAGGTACCCGGCGATCGACAGCCACGCCGAGCGGGTGCCGGTCCAGCCGCGGGTGGCGCGGGCGTGCATGTAGGCGGCGTAGACCACCCAGATCACGAACGTCCAGACCTCCTTGGTGTCCCAGCCCCAGTACCGGCCCCACGCCTGCTCGGCCCAGA
>JAPSHS010000129.1 GCA_031179495.1 Kocuria sp.
TCCGTGGGCCCGGGCAGGTCCATCCACTCGACGTGCAGCCGCGCCATCTCCTCCTCGTCGACGACCGCGATCGACAGCTCGGCGTCGGGGTGCACGTGCAGCCGGTGCAGGACGTGCTCCGCGAGCCTGCCGAGCATTCCGACGTCGACCGCGGCCCAGGCCTCCCGGTCGGCGGGCGGCACGTCCTGCGGGTCCGCCTGCAGGTCGAACTCGACGGCCATCAGGCGCTCTCCTCGTCGCCGGGGGCGGTGGCGCTGCCGGCGGCCCGGGCCGTGCGCGTGCCCTCCTTGCGCTGGCGGCGCTCGTTGCGCCGCCGGTTGGTCGTGTCGAAGGTCTCGTAGGCGCTGACGATGCGGCTCACGAGCTCGTGGCGCACGACGTCCTCCGCGGTCAGCTCCGCGAAGGCGACGTCCCCGACGCCGCCGAGCACGTGCTGGACCTGGCGCAGCCCGGAGGACGCGCTCCCGGGCAGGTCCACCTGGGTGACGTCCCCGGTGATCACCATCCTGGAGCCGAAGCCCAGCCGGGTGAGGAACATCTTCATCTGCTCCGGCGTGGTGTTCTGCGCCTCGTCGAGGATGATGAAGGCGTCGTTGAGGGTCCGCCCGCGCATGTACGCGAGCGGGGCCACCTCGATGGTGCCCGCCTCCATGAGCCGCGGGATGGAGTCGGGGTCCATCATGTCGTGCAGCGCGTCGTAGAGGGGGCGCAGGTACGGGTCGATCTTCTCGCTGAGCGTCCCCGGCAGGAAGCCGAGCCGCTCCCCCGCCTCGACGGCCGGGCGCGTGAGGATGATCCGGGAGACCTCCTTGGCCTGCAGCGCCTGGACCGCCTTGGCCATGGCCAGGTAGGTCTTGCCCGTGCCGGCCGGGCCGATGCCGAAGACGACCGTGTGCTCGTCGATCGCGTCGACGTAGGCCTTCTGGTGCTGGGTCTTGGGCCGGATCGTGCGGCCGCGGCTGGAGAGGATGTTCTGGGTCAGCGCTCCGCTCGGCCGGGCGGAGAGGTCCCGGCCGATGAGCCCGAGCAACTGGGTGATGACCTGCGGGGTGACCGCGGTCTCGCGCCCGGCCAGGACCTTGAGCTCGTCGAAGAGCGTCGTGACGATCTGCACGGGCCCGCTCGGGCCCTCGATGCCGAGCTCCAGCTCCCGCGGTCGGGTCACCAGTCCGGGGAACGCCGTCTCGACCTGGCGCAGGGTGTCGTCCCCGGAGCCGAGGCAGCGGACCATCGTCTCTCGGTCGGGGAAGGTGACGACGGTGCGGGCCGTCAGGGGGTGCGTGGTGCCGGGCAGCGTCTCAGTCATGGGTCCGGCGCGGGGGCCGTGCTCTCGCTCTCTCGATGGGTGCCGTCGACGTGCACGGCGCGGGGGTGCGTGGTACGGGCCGGTCCCCGGGACGGGGCGGCCCTCCTTCCAGGATACCGCGCGGGTCCTCCCCGCGGGCACGCCCGGGCGGACATTCCGATTTGGTATCGGTCGCGGTGGACGAGGCCTCCCGGCCGTGGGAGCTCCCGGCGCTGTGCTGGAATGATCGGGTCCTCCGTCAGGGGGACGGGTGCGGCCCCCGGGCGGGCTGCGCCGGCATCCCCCCACCGACCCCTGGAAGTCGAGGTGTGCGTACCCATGGCCGCTGAGCCTTGCGGGTCCGTTCCCGCGCGCCGTCGGCGCGCGACCGTGCTGTCCGCGACCTGCCTGCTGGTGCTCGCCGGGTGCGGCCTCGACCCGGGGCCGGCTCCGGGCGGCACGGCCCCGGGGAGCGCGCCCGCCGCTGCGGCTGCACCCGTCACCGCGCCCAGTGCGACGAGCACCGGTCACGGCACGGTGGCCACTACGAAGGTCCCGCTCTACTGGGTGGGCACCGCCGACGGGGAGCAGCGGCTGTTCCGCGAGTTCCGGGACACCGCCGAGGGCCCGGCGGCCGTGGACCCCATCGCGGCGGCGGCCGCGCTGCTGACGACCTCGGCCCCGGAGGACCCGGACCACCGGACCTACTGGTCCCCGGTGGACCAGGTGGGCAGCTCCACCTCCCCGGACGGGACCATCACCGTCGACCTGCCGTCCGGGGCCTTCCGCTCCCGCCTGGGCGAGGGCGAGGCCCGGCTGGCGCTGCAGCAGCTCGCGCACACGGTCACGGCCACGGCGAGCACCGCGGGACTGCTGCCGCAGAGCTCTCGGCCCGAGGTCGTCGTCCTCGTCGACGGCCGGGCCCGCCAGGAGGTCTTCGGGTCCGTGCGGCTCGACCGGCCGCTCCGGCCCGACGAGGGCCTCGAGGCGCCCCTGTGGCTCGTCGACCCGCGGGCGGGCGCGCACCCCGACGGCGCCGTCACGCTCTCCGGGCGCGCCCTGGAGGGCGTCGGCGAGTGCCGGTGGACGGTCACGGACGAGGACGGGGCGACGGTCTCGAGCGGGGCACTGCCCACCGTGCCGCAGGGCGACGGCACCGTCGGGTTCCGCACGGAGCTGGAGCTGTCCCCGGGGACCTACGAGGTGAGGGTCACGGGCCGCACCGCCGAGGACGAGCCCGTGCACGACGGCAGCAGCGTGGAGGTCGTTCCCCGCTGAGCCGCCCCCGCCGACCCGGTGCCGCTCGTCCCGGGGCGGGCACGCCCGGTCCGGTGCGCTAGCCGGACGCTCCGGCCCAGCGGCCCAGGGCCGCGCTGAGCACCGCGAGGGCGGCCGGCCCGGCGGTGGAGCTGCGCAGCACCTCGGGGCCGAGCCGGACGGCGCCCGCGCCCGCGCCGGCCAGGGCCTCGAGCTCGGCGGGGGCGATGCCGCCCTCCGGTCCCACGACCAGGACGATCCGCTCCGCGCCCGCCCAGGGCGTGCGGGGGGCGCCCAGCAGCTCGGCGAGGCCGTCCGTGGCCTGCTCGTGCAGGACGAGTCCGGCGGTGCCCGGCTCCCGGACCAGTGCGGCGAGCTCGCGCGTGCCGGCCAGGGGCAGGACCTCGGGCCAGGTCGCACGGCGCGACTGCTTCGCGGCGGCCGCGACGGTGTGCACCCACTTCTCGTGGCTCTTGGCGGCGCGCTCCTTCTTCCACCGGACGATGGAGCGCTCGGCCTGCCACGGCACCACGGCGTCGATCCCGAGCTCGGTGGCCGTCTCGACCGCGAGGAGGTCGCGCTCGCCCTTGGCGAGCGCCTGGGCGAGCACCAGCCGGGGCCGGCGGACGGGGTCGGCGCCCACCTCGGCGAGGCGCACCTCCATGGCCTCCCTGCCCGCGGCCAGCAGCTCCCCGGTCGCCCGCGCGCCGGCGCCGTCGACGAGCTCGAGGTGCTCGCCGGGGACCAGGCGGCGAACGGTGACGGCATGGCGGGCCTCCGGCCCGGTGACCGTGAGCACGGCCCCGGGACCGAGCCCGCCGAGCCGGCCGGCGTCGACCTTGAAGACGGGCAGGCTCACCGGTCGAAGCGGTCCTTGAGCCGCGAGAAGAAGCCGCCGGATCCGGCCGGGCTGTCCAGCGTGGTGCCGGTGGCCTGCTCCTCGCCGCGCAGCCGCGAGAGCTGCTCCAGCAGGGCGCGCTGCTCGTCGTCCAGCCCCGTGGGGGTCTCCACCTCGAGGTGGACGAAGAGCTCGCCGCGCCCGCCGCCGCGCAGCCGGGTGGCGCCGAGGTCGTGCAGGGTGACGGTGTGCCCGGTCTGGGTGCCGGGGGGCACCGGCACCTCGCGCTCGCCGTCGAAGGTCTCGAGGGTCACGGTGGTGCCCAGGGCCGCGGAGGTCATGGGCACGCTGACCCGGGCGTGCAGGTCGTCGCCCTGCCGCTCGAAGGTGGGGTCCGGGTCGACCTTGAGCTCGACGTAGAGGTCGCCGTTGGCTCCGCCCGCGGTGCCCGCCTCGCCCTGGCCGGAGAGGCGGATGCGGTTGCCGGTGGAGACCCCGGCGGGGATCTTCACCGTGAGGGGGCGGCGGTCGCGCACGCGGCCCTCGCCGTAGCACTCGTGGCAGGGGTGCTTGATGACGGTGCCGAAGCCCTGGCAGGTGGCGCAGGGGGCCGCGGTGACCACGGTGCCGAGGATCGACTGGACCTGGCGCTGGACCTGCCCCGCGCCGTGGCAGACCTCGCAGGTCTCCGGGCGGGTGCCCTCCTGGCAGCACGTTCCGTCGCAGGTGGGGCACACCACGGCGGTGTCCACGGTGATCTTCTTCTCGGTGCCGAAGACGGCGTCCTTGAGGGACACCCGCACGTTGATGAGCGCGTCCTGGCCCTGGCGGGTGCGGGAGGCGGGGCCGCGGCGGCCCGACCCGGACCCGCCGGCGCCCTGGAAGAAGGTGTCGAAGATGTCCTGGAAGCCGAAGCCCGTGCCGGGGAAGCCGCCGCCGAAGCCGGTGTCGGTGCCGTTCTCGTTGCCGGTGG
>JAPSHS010000130.1 GCA_031179495.1 Kocuria sp.
AGCAGCATCGAGTGCGTCACGGTGAAGGAGGAGGTCAGCGGCTCCGGCTCCGAGGCCACGAGGGTCTCGAAGGTCGGCCGGCCCCAGGACACGAAGCCCTGCGGCGGCTTCTTCCGCACGACCTGCCGCAGCTTCTTCTGGTCGTCGCCGAACTTCGCGTGGGCCTTCTTCATGGCCTTGTTGTTCTCGATGACGTGCTCGGGCGCCTGGACCACCACGGTGCCCGCGGTGTCGTAGCCGGCGCGCCCCGCCCGCCCGGCGATCTGGTGGAACTCCCGGGCGTTGAGCCGGCGGGTGCGCTCGCCGTCGAACTTGGACAGGGCCGTGATGACCACGGTGCGGATGGGCACGTTGATGCCCACCCCGAGGGTGTCCGTGCCGCAGATGACCTTGAGCAGGCCCGTCTGGGCGAGCTGCTCCACCAGCCGGCGGTACTTGGGCAGCATCCCGGCGTGGTGGACGCCGATGCCGTGGCGGACCAGGCGGTTGAGGGTCTTGCCGAAACCGGCCGAGAAGCGGAACCCGGCGATGAGCTCCCCGATCCGCTCCTTCTCCTCCTTGGACAGCACGTTGACGGACATCAGGTTCTGGGCCTGGTCCATGGCCTGCAGCTGGGAGAAGTGCACCACGTAGACGGGGGCCTGGTTGGTGCTCAGCAGCTCCTCGAGGGCCTCGTGGATCGGGTCCTCGGACCAGTAGTGGTGCAGCGGGATGGGCCGCTCGGCGGAGGAGACCGTCGTCGTCGGCCGCCCGGTGAGCTCGGTGATGCCCTCCTCGAAGCGGGACACGTCCCCGAGGGTGGCGCTCATCAGCAGGAACTGCGCCTGCGGCAGCTCGAGCAGCGGCACCTGCCACGCCCAGCCGCGCTGCGGGTCGGAGTAGAAGTGGAACTCGTCCATCACCACGGGTCCGACGTCGGCGTCGCGGCCCTCGCGCAGGGCCACGTTGGCGAGGATCTCCGCGGTGCAGCACACGATGGGGGCGTCCGCGTTGACCGCGGAGTCGCCGGTGACCATGCCGACGTTCTCCGCGCCGAAGATCTCCACGAGCGAGAAGAACTTCTCCGAGACCAGCGCCTTGATCGGGGCGGTGTAGTACGAGCGCTGCCCGGCGGCGAGCCCGGCGAGGTGCGCCGCGACGGCCACGGTCGACTTCCCCGACCCGGTCGGCGTCGCGAGGATCACGTTGGAGCCCCCGGCGAACTCCAGGACGGCCTCGTCCTGGGCCGGGTACAGCTCCATGTCCCGCGAGGCGATCCAGCCGAGGAACCCCTCGTAGACCTCGTCCCCGGACAGCGGGTTGGAGGCGAAGTCGCCGCGGTAGTACGGGTGGCCCGGGGTGCCGAGCTCGGGGGAGAGGATCTCGAGGAGTTTCATCGTCCCCAGCTTATCCGCGCCGTGGTCCGGTCCCGGGCGGGAGCAGCTCGTCCGCGGGCTCCCAGGCCCGCAGCATCCCGTCCCGCGGCGCCCACCACAGCACCGCGGCCCAGCCGAGCACGGCCGCGGCGAGGCCCGCGCCGTGGTGGCCGCTCAGCGTCCCGGCGGCCCACAGCGCCCCGGTGCCGGCCGCTGCCGCGGCGGCGGCCACGAGCACGGTCCGTCCCGGCCGCAGGAAGCCCGTGAGCGTGAGTGCCCCGAGCCCGGCCAGCGCACCGGCCGTCACGAGCAGCGCCGGTCCGCCGCCGGGGGCCGGGGCGGGCAGGGGACCGGCGACGAGGGCCGCGAGGGCCCAGGCGGCCACGGCGGCGAGCACGACGACGGCCGCGCGCACCGTCTCGTCCACGGGCTCCCGGCCCGGCACCCGCAGCGCCACGGCCGCGGCGCAGCGCTCGAAGCCGAGCGCGCCCGCCAGGAGCAGGAGGACGAGGAGGACGTGCCCGCCCGCGGCCGCGGCCGCCGCGGGGAGGAGCAGCGCGGCCGCGGCGGCGGCGCAGGCCCCCGCCCGGCGCCGGGCGGCGTCCCGGGCCGTGCGGGCGAGCGCGGGAATGCCGGGTACGGGATGGGCGCCGGAGACCGAGCCGGTGCCGCTGTCGGTGCGGGTCCGCGGGGCGGAGCCGGTGTGCGTGGTGGCCCGGGGGTCCGGCGGGGCGTCGCGGTCCGGGCCGGTGTCCGCGTCCGGGGACGCCGCGGGCGGGACGCCGTCGGCGGCCTCGAGCACCCGCGACCAGCGGCGGCGGGTGCGGCGGGCCGTGCGCAGCAGCGAGAGGGCCAGCAGCGCCGCCGCGACGGCGGCGAGTGTCCCGGTCCCGGTGCTGTCGGCGGGCTCGGGTCCCCGGAGCAGCGCGAGCCCTGCGGCGGCCACCACCAGCGCGAGGGCGGCGCGGACGGGGGCGAGCAGGAGGGGCACGAGCACCAGGACGGGCTGGAGCGCGAACAGCAGCAGCTCCCACGCCCCGCGGGGCAGGTCGGGGGTGCCGGCCAGGGCCCGGCCCAGCACGCGCAGCCCGCGCGAGGCCAGGGAGAGCCGGTACCCCGGCGCCAGGCGGGCCAGCCGGTCCCCGCCCGCGCCCAGCGCCGCCAGGGCGTGCGGCCGGCTCCCGTCGGCGAGCTCGGCCAGCAGGCTCTCCTGGAGCACGGCTGCTGCCTCCTGCGCGGTCCGGTCCTCGAGCGGGCCGCTCTCCGCCGGGTCTCTCCCTGGCGGCCCGTGTGCTGGCGGCCCGTGTGCTGCGGGCCCGTCCTGCGCCGGACCGGGCTCCGCCCGGACGTCCTCCACCGGCCCGGCCGGGGCGGCGCGGTCGGACCGGGCGGGCAGCCCGCGGAGGAAGGCCGCCGCGCCGGCCGCGGCGTCCAGGCGGCCCCACCACCAGTCGTTGGTGCGCCACTCGGCGGCGAGGAAGCCGCGGAAGTTCAGCAGACCGGCACCGGCGAGCTTGTCCTGCGCGGGGAGCCGTCCGGTGTCGGGCGCCAGGATCGCGCGCAGCCGCGCGTCGGTGACCCGGGGGTCCTCCGTGGCGTCGAGGGCGCGCTGCAGCCGCTGCTCGGCCCAGGTCCGCGGAAGGGTCCCGAGGTCCGCGGGGCGGGCGGGCGCGCGGTCCCCGCGGATCTCCCCGTAGGTGATCCCGGAGACCGCAGTGGGGATCCCGGCGGCCGCGAGCAGCGGGGGCAGGTCCGCGGCGCCCGGCCCCGGACCGGCGCCGGGCACGGTGGACCACGGGGAGTCCCGCCAGGCCGTGCGCCAGTCCTCCCCGCGGTCCTCGCGCCCGCCGGGGGCCGTGGACGCCCGCTCCTCCGTGCCCAGGTGGGCCTCGACGGCGGTGTGGACCCCGCGCAGCTCGGCGACCACGGCGTCGAGCTCCCGCCAGGCCTCCGCTCCGGCGCCGGGCGCCGGGGACCGGTCGTCGAGCCAGGCGGGGACCGCGGCCGTCACCGGGGCCGTCGGGTCCTCGCAGGCCTCCAGCACCGCCGCGAACCGCCGGTCCCGCGCGTGGCCGCCCGCGGCGAGCACGCGGTAGGCGCGGGCCCGGGCGGGCACCGGGTCGAGGGCGGCCAGCGGGGGCGGCACGACCCCCGGCCCGAGCGCGAGGCACTCCAGGAACCGGACCCACGTGAGCACGCACGACGCGGCGTCGGCGAGGGCCTGCGGCCCGCCGAGCACCGCGGCGGCGTCCGGGTCCGTGAGCGGACCGCGCGACAGGGCGTCGTAGCGCTGCGCCAGCTCCTCCCGCAGCGGGTCGAGCTCGGTCGGGCGCCGGGCGCGCACCTGCTCCCGCCGGGGAAGCGTGGAGGTCAGCTGCCACTGGGCCGGCCGGGTGAGCAGGTGGCCCAGCCGGGCGGCGTCCGCCCGGGCCCGGAACCGCACGTACGCGCGGCACCGCTCCTCGACGGAGGCCGGGTCCCAGCCACCGGTCAGCGCGGCGAGGGAGTGCAGCCGCCCGTCGGCGAGCAGTCGGGCGTCCCGGCGGTCGGACAGGGCCAGGACCTCGTCGTCGCCCGTCTCCCGCCGGCGCAGCCGGGACACCGTGGCCACGAGCGTGCGCACCAGGCGCGGCAGGTCCAGGTCGCCGGAGCGGACCTCCTGCGGGGCGGGCGGGTCCGGGTCGAGGTAGAGCAGGCAGCGCTCGGCGTGCCGCAGCGACGTGCGGGTGCCGGCGGCCGCCACGGCGCGGTCGATGGGGACGTTGTCGAAGACGCCGCCGTCGACCACCCGGAAGGGCAGCGCCTCGGCGGCGCGGTGGGCGGAGAACGCGTGGCTCAGGTCCGGGCGGGGAAATCCCCCCAGCCGCCCCTCGGTCGGCGCCGACCACACGGAGGCGGGCTCGAACGCGCCGGGGAAGGACGAGGTCGCACGGGCGGCGTAGGCGAGGCGGGCCAGGGAGGCGGCGCGGAAGGCCGCCTCCTCGGGCGTCTCCCGG
>JAPSHS010000131.1 GCA_031179495.1 Kocuria sp.
GGGCCACCGTTCCGGCTCCTCCGCACCCGCCCGCGCCCGGGAGGCACGAGGGGACCCGGAGCGGGACCGACCGCGTCGTCGTGAAGTTCAAGGAGGGCGCGGAGCCCGCCGCGCAGGTCCGCGAGCGCGTCTACGAGGCGGCCGCGGAGCAGGCCGAGCGCAACGGCGCGGCGCCGGGGGGCGGGCGCCCGGACGCGGCGCCGGAGCTCGAGGAGATCACGGAGAGCGTGGGCGCGGCGAAGGTCGTGGCGGTGGACGAGTTCCTCGACCGTGAGCAGGTCGACGCCCTGACCAGCGCCCTGGAGGAGGACCCCGCGGTCGAGTACGCCGAGCCCGACCACCTCGTGGGCATCGCCTCGGTGCCCGACGACCCCTACTACGCGACGTCGCAGTGGAACCTCCAGCCCGGGCCCGCGGGCCTCGGCCTGCCGCGTGCGTGGGACCGGGCGACCGGCGCGGGACAGACCATCGCGGTCGTGGACACGGGGATCACGGCCCACCCCGACCTGGACGCCGGCGTCCTGCCGGGCTACGACTTCGTCACCCACTTCGGGGGCGGCGTGCTGCGGGGCCAGTCGCGGGACGGCGACGGGTGGGACCCGGACCCCCGGGACGAGGGCGACCACGCGGGCGCGGACGAGTGCTGGCCCGGGTCCCCGGCGACGTCCTCCTCCTGGCACGGCACCCACACGGCCGGCACCGCGGCGGCGCGTGCCCACAACGCGACCGGCGTGGCCGGGGTCGCCCACGACGCGCAGATCCTGCCGGTGCGCGCCCTCGGCGCCTGCGGCGAGGGCTACGTCTCCGACATCGCCGTGGCCGTCGCCTGGGCCGCGGGCGACGACGTCGGCCAGAACGTGCCGGTGAACCCCCACCCGGCCACCGTGGTCAACCTGAGCCTCAGCTTCCTCTCCACCAGCTGCCCGGCCGTCCTGCAGCACGGCGTCGACCGGGCGCTCTCCCGCGGGGCGAACGTGGTGGCGGCGGCGGGCAACCACAACCGGGACGCGCGCACCGAGTCACCGGCCAACTGCCGGGGCGTCATCTCGGTGGCCTCCTCCACCGCCTACGGCACGCGCGCCGGGTACTCCAACTGGGGCGCCGTCACGCTGACGGCCCCCGGCGGGGACGTCTCGCGCAGGATCTGGTCCACCACGAACAGCGGTGCTGCCCGCCCGGCGGGAAGCGACTACTCCGGCAAGTACGGCACCTCGATGGCCAGTCCCACGGTCGCGGGCGTCGTCGCCCTCCTCCGCCAGGCCGCCCCGGGCCTGAGCCCGGCCCAGGTCAGGAACCATCTGGTCGCCACGGCCCGGCCGCTGCCCGGCCACTGCTCGGGCGGCTGCGGAGCCGGGCTCGTCGACCCGGTGGCCGCGGTCTCCCGGGCGACGGCGCAGGAGGGGTACACGACACGGGGCGCCATCGGGCGGCTGCACGAGCGGATCCGTTCGGCGACCGGGGAGCCGCGCTCGTCCGAGGTCTGCGGCCTCGCCCAGGGCGGGTGCTACCAGCAGTTCGCGCTGGGGGCCATCCACTGGACCGCGGCCACGGGCGCGCACTGGGTGCACGGTGGCGTGCACGGGGCCTGGGCGCGGGCCGGAGGTGCCGGCGGCTTCCTGGGCTATCCCCGCTCCGGGGAGCGGAGCAACGGCACCGGCGGCGTCCACCAGCTGTTCCAGGGAGGCAGGACCCTGTGGAGCCCCGAGACCGGGGCGGCGGTGCTGCACGGGGCCGTCGGCGCGCGCTACGCCTCGATGGGTGGGGAGCAGGGCGTGCTGGGCTACCCGCTGGACAACGAGCGCGGCGGTCCCGCGGGCGGTGCCCGCCAGGTCTTCGAGCACGGCAGGATCCTGTGGTCCCCGGCGACGGGGGCCCACGCCGTGCGCGGGGCGATCGGGCGTGCCCACGCGGAGCGGGGCGGGGAGAGCGGGCGCCTGGGCTACCCCGTGGGCCCGGAGGAGGTCTCCGGCGGCTCGACCGTCCAGCGCTACCAGGGCGGCTCGATCGCCTACCGGCAGGGCCGGACCGCCGTCGCCTACCGCTGAGCCGGTCCGCGCCGGGAGCGCTCGGGCGCGGAACCGGTGGCGACGCCCGCCGTGGTCCCGGCCGCCGGGTCCTCCCGGTGCCGGGCCCAGGCCCCGAGGATCCCGGCCACCAGGGACCCCGCGTTGCCGGCGGCCAGGTCCCCCATGGTGTCCGTGTAGCCCACCTGGACGCGCGGGTCGACGAGGGCGTAGCCGGCGAACTCCACGTACTCCCAGACCAGGGCCAGTGTGGTGCCCAGCGCGGTGAGCACCAGGACGTGGGTCACCGGACCGGGCGTGCTGAGCCGGCCCCAGCGCTCGAGGGCCCGGAAGGCGAGCTCGGCCAGCACGGCCGTCGCCGAGAAGTGGACGACCAGGTCCCAGTGCGCGAGCCGCTCGTAGAGCAGCAGCACGGAGCTCCACGCGGCGACCAGCAGCAGCAGGTCCGTGACCAGCTCCAGGGCCGCCGGCAGCCGCGCCCGCCAGGTGATCGTGATGCCCAGGCACACGAGCATCATCACGGCGGCGCCCGCGGCGTCGAAGAACACGGCGGTGAGCAGCGCCGACAGCGGACCGGCCCACCGCACCGCGAGCACCGTCCACCTCATGCGCCGCACCGGTCCGCCCGGTGGCCCAGGCGCGCCTGCCACCGCTCCCAGGGACGCTCCTCGGCCCAGTTGAGCCGGATCGTCCGGCCGGCCCGCGCCAGCCGGCGCACGGCGGGGCGTCCGCACCGCAGCGCCCGCGGCGACATGCCCACCGGCAGGCCCGGCCGGTACAGGATGCGGTGCCCCGGGGCGAGCCGGAAGCTGAGGTCGAAGTCGTCGTGCAGCTCCGGGTCGTGGCGGTGCACCCCGTCGCGGACCTCGAGCCACCAGGACCGCCGCATCGCCATGTTGGTGCCGAAGAGGGGCGGGTGGGCCAGCGCCGAGGCCGTGCTCAGCACGTACAGGTTCATGTAGAGCTCGGAGAGCAGCCGGCCCACCCCCGGCGGCAGGCCGAGGAAGCGGCCCGGGCCGGAGACGGCGACCGCGTCCGGGCGGGTCTCGAGCGCGGCGAGGAGGCCGGCGATCCAGTCCGGGCCGGGCACGGTGTCGGCGTCGCAGCGCACCACCACGTCACCGCGGGCGGCGTCGTAGCCGGTGGCAGCGGCCGGGGGGATGCCGGGCCGGGCCTCGAACACCACGCGGGCCCCGGCTGCCCGGGCCACCTCCGGGGTGCTGTCGCTCGAGGCGTTGTCCACGACCACGACCTCGTCCGGCGGGCGGGTCTGGGCGGCGAGCAGGTGCAGGCACCGGGCCAGGTGCACGGCGTCGTCGCGGGCCGGGACGACCACGGACACGACCACGGGCCCGGGGGCAGAAGGTGGTCCGGTCCCGTCTCTGCTGTCCGTCATGGAACCATTCTCTCGCAGCCGCCCCTAGAATCGGCACATGCAGGCCGACGAGGGCACGACGAGCACGCCCGGTGGCGCACCGCCGGACCGGGGCGCGGACCGGGGGCACCGGGGGTTCGACGTCCTGTTCCTGCTGCAGCTCTTCAGCACCGAGGCCGAGCGCTACGCGGACCAGGTCCGGCGCCACTACGGCCTGGCGCACAAGGACGTCCACGCCCTCAACGAGGTCATGCAGGCCAACCGGGACGGGCGCCCGGTGCGGGCCGGGGACATCGCCCGGCGGCTCGTGCTGAGCGGATCGGCGACCACCACGGTCATCAAGCGCCTGGTCGCCTCGGGGCACATCGTGCGCTCGGTCGATCCGCGCGACCGGCGGGAGGTCAGCCTGCACGCCACCGAGCACGCCCACCGGGCCGGGCGCGAGATGTTCACACCCATGACCGAGGAGGTCCTGGCCGTGCTCGAGGACTGCAGCGACGAGGAGATCGCCGTCCTGCGCCGGCGCATGCCCCAGCTCACGGACGCCGTCCGCCGGGCCGGGCGGCGCGCGGCGGAGGGCGACGCTCCCCGGGTGAGCGCCGCGGCGGGCCCGGCTCCGCCGGACCCCGGCCCGGTCCCGCGAACCGGATGACCGGGACGATCGGTTCGATTTTCGAAGGACTGTGGTGGAATGGGGGCATGGTGACGGTCTTCTCGCGCGAATCGGGATCCCCGGGCGCCCGTGCGGATGCCGGGGCACGCGCCGGCCGGGACGGCGGGGGAGCGCCCGCCGTCCCGGCCCCTGTCCTGGACCGGTTCCTCGCGGAGTCCACCGGCCGTGCCGGTGCCGTGGACCCCGGCTTCGCGCGGCTGTGGGACGAGGTCGCCCGGCTGAGCACCGGCGGCAAGCGGATCCGCCCCCGCCTCGTCC
>JAPSHS010000132.1 GCA_031179495.1 Kocuria sp.
CCCCCGACGCCCGCAACCGGGACGCCGTGGGCGAGCTGCTCGACGCCGCCGAGCAGGTGGACGCCTCCGCCGTGGTGATCGGCGTGAAGCACCGCAGCCCCGTCGGGAAGCTGCTGCTCGGCAGCGCGGCCCAGCAGGTCCTGCTCGAGGCCAACGCCCCGGTGATCGCGGTCAAGCCCCGGCGCGCCTGAGGCATGCCGGCGTCCTCGGGGCCACGCTCCGGGACGTGGCTGTGGTTCCTCGTGGCCGGCGCGCTGCTCACGCAGACCGCGCTGAACCTGGTCCGGCCCGTCACCACCTACAAGCTGCTCTCCCTGGAGGCCGACTCCGTGACGATCGGCCTGGTCACGGCCGCCTACGCGGTCCTGCCCCTGGCCACCGCGATGTGGCTGGGGCGGATGACCGACCGGGTGCGGGACCTGCGGACCATGGTGATCGCCGGCGCCCTGGTCCTGGCCCTCGGGGCCGGGGGGCTGGCCGTCGCGCCCACCGTGGCGCTGGTCGCGACGGCGAGCGCCCTGCTCGGCATGGGCCACCTGCTGTTCACCATCGCGGGCCAGTCCGCGGTCGCCCGGTTCTCCCCGGAGGACCAGCTCGACAAGGGCTTCGGCTGGTTCACCGCCGCGTTCTCCGCCGGGCAGCTGCTGGGCCCGCTGCTGGCGGGCCTGCTGCTGGGCTCGGGCAACGACGTCGACTCCCCCGAACGGGTCGCCGACATCACCGTGTCGCTGTGGCTCGGGGCGGGGCTGTCCCTGCTCGTGGTGCCGCTGATGCTCCTGCGCCTGCGCGCGACCGGCGCGGAGCGCGGTCGTGCCCGGGCCGACGACGCCGTGCCCGCTCCGGTCACCGGTGAGCTGGAGGTGGTCCAGGACCCGGCGCCGCGCGCCTCGATGCTGCGGATCCTGCGGGTCCCGGGGATCCCGTCCCACATGCTGGCCTCGCTCTCCCTGCTGGCGATGCTCGACATCCTCACCGCGTTCCTGCCGCTGGTGGGCGAGCGGGCCGGGGTCTCCCCGGCGTGGATCGGCGTCCTGCTGGCCGTGCGCGGCGGCGCGTCGATCCTCTCCCGCGTCCTGCTGCCGTGGCTCGCCCGCCGCATGTCCCGCAGGGCCCTGCTGCTGGTGAGCCTCTACGGCGCGGGAGCGGCACTGGCGGCGCCGCCCCTGGTGATCACCGTGCCGTGGCTGGCGGCGCTGTTCCTGTTCGTGGGCGGGTTCTGCCTGGGCCTGGGCCAGCCGCTCACCATGACGCTGGTGTCCACCGCGGTGCCCTCGACGTGGCGGGGCTCGGCGCTGGCCGTGCGGCTCGTCGGCAACCGGGTGGGGCAGGTGGCCATGCCCCTGCTGGCGGGCCTGGTCGCGGCGCCGCTGGGCCCGGCCGGCGCCATCTGGTCCACGTGCGCGGTGCTGCTGGTCAGCGGGCTGGAGAAGTCCCTGCGGCGCTGACCTCATCCCGCCCCGGAGGACGGGAGTTCCTGCGCGGCCGCTTCGACAGCCCCGGCACAGGATCGCCACAACGGCGGCACAATCGTGCCTGGTCGGATGGGGGACGAGAGGGCCCGAGGGCCCGGGCCGGCGGGCGGGACCCGTCGGCACGTCCGACAGGAAGAGCGCGCCAGCATGGTCAACGTCCACCACCCCGCCGTCGGGGCACCGCCGTCCGCAGAGGGCCCGGGGCTGCCCCTGATCCGGAAGCCACGGCTCGTGGGCGTCGACGCCGCGCGGGGTCTCGCCCTGCTCGGGATGATGTCGATCCACATCCTGCCCGCCTGGAACCCCGAGACCTACGAACCCACCCTCCAGTGGCAGCTGTTCGCCGGGCGCGCCGCGGCCCTGTTCGCGCTGCTCGCCGGGGTCGGACTGGCGTTCTCCTCCGGCGGGCGCACGCCCCACCGGGGCCGGACGGCGACCGGCGACCGGGTGGGACTGCTCGTCCGGGCCGTGCTGATCACCGTGCTGGGCCTGCTCGTCAACCAGGTCATGCCGGAGGACCCTCCCGCCTACGACATCCTGGTCTACTACGGGATGTTCTTCCTCCTGGCCGTGCCCTTCCTGCACCTGCCCGCACGGGCCCTGTTCGTCCTCGCCGGGGTGACCGCCGTGGCCGGCCCCGTGCTGATGCAGGCGCTGCGGGACGTGCTGCCCGCGCTCGAGGTCCACAACCCCACCGTCACCGACGTGCTCTCCGACCCCGGGACCGTGCTCTCCCAGGTGCTGCTCACCGGCACCTATCCCGCGCTGCCCTATCTGGCCTACCTGCTCGCGGGGATGGGCATCGGCCGGCTCAACCTGCGGTCGCTGCACGTCCAGGGGTGGCTGCTCGGGGCCGGCCTCGTCCTGGCCGTGGGGGCATGGTTGGTCTACTGGGTGCTGATCCTCCAGTCCGGCGGCTACGACCAGCTGATGAGCTCCACCCCCTGGCTGGGCGAGGAGCAGATCGACGAGATCATCGTCTGGGGCCCGGACCCCGTCCTGCCCGCGACGACGTGGTGGTGGCTGCTGATCCCGGGTCCGCACACCAACACCCCGGTGGCGATCCTGTACGACCTCGGCTCCGGCGCCGCCGTGCTGGGCGCCTTCCTGCTGATCGCACGGAAGGCCGGTGCCTGGCTGCTGCCGCTGGGCGCCATGGGCTCCATGACGCTGACCCTCTACGCCGCGCACCTGCTGGCCCTGGCCGCGATGCTGCACTACGAGGTGCCGCTGCTGTGGTTCCTCATCCACGCGGGCGTGGCCGCGCTCTTCGCGGTGGCGTGGCAGCGCGCCTACGGACGGGGCCCGCTGGAACAGGGCGTGGCGTGGGTGGCCGGCGCCGGACGCGGGCTCGTCCTGGACGCAGGGCGCCGCGAGGCGTAGCCCCCGGCACGGCGGTCCCCGGGGCACCCGCCCCGGGGACCGCCGTGCCGGCGTCCTCGGCTCAGGCGGTGTGCTGGGGCAGGCGGACCGTGAAGACGGTGCGACCCGGGCGGGACTCCACGGTGACCTCGCCGCCGTGGGCGCTCACCACGGAGGCCACGATGGACAGCCCCAGCCCGGTGCTGCCCTCCCGGGAGGCCCGGGAGGTGTCCAGGCGGGAGAAGCGCTCGAAGAGCTGGTCCTGGAACCCGACCGGGATGCCCGGGCCCTCGTCGGCCACACTGGCCCGGGCCCACCCGTCGGCGGCGCTGACCGTGGCGGTGACCGCGGTGCCGTCCGGGGTGTGCTTGCGGGCGTTGGAGAGCAGGTTGGCCAGCACCTGGCCCAGCTGGGCGGGATCGGCGCGCACGAGCACCGGGTCGGCGGGCACGTCCAGGGACCAGCGGTGGCCGGGCCCGGCGGCGGAGGCGTCGGTGAGGGCCTCGAGCATCAGCTCGGCCAGGTCGGCCTCGCGCATCTGCGGGGCCCGGCCCTCGTCCAGGCGGGCCAGCAGCAGCAGGTCCTCCACCAGGGCGCTCATCCGCAGGGCCTGCTGCTCGACCCGTGCCAGGGAGGCCCGGCCGTGCTCGGTGAGGGGTTCGGTGAGCTGGAGCATGTCGGTGTAGCCGCGCACGGCGGCCAGGGGGGTGCGCAGCTCGTGGGAGGCGTCGGCGACGAACTGGCGCAGCCGGGTCTCGGAGCGCTGGCGGGCGGTGAGGGCGGAGTCGACGTTGTCCAGCAGCAGGTTCAGGGCGTGGCCGACCTCCCCGACCTCGGTGCCCGGCTCGGCCAGGCCGGCGGGCAGGTGCTGATCGGCCAGGGAGACCTCCCCGGAGCCCAGCGGCAGCGCGGCCACCCCGGCGGCCGCGGCCGAGACCTCCTCCAGCGGCCGCAGCGACCGGCGCACCACCACGGTGCCGGCCACCGCCGTGGTCAGCAGCGCCAGGAGGCTGCCCACGGACATGGTGGCCACGAGCTCCCCGACGGTCTCGTCCAGGGACGCGGTGGGCAGCCCGACCACGAGCACCTGCTCGGCGTCCCGGGGCAGGGCGACCGACTCCACCCGGTACTCGCCCACCGACAGCTCCACGGTGCTCAGCCGCCCCTGCTCCGTGCCCACGGAGCGGCGCCGGTCCCCGAAGCCGCGCTCGTCCGGGGTCTCGGCCTCGAAGGCACCCGCCGCGCGCAGGGCCTCGACGTCCTCGTCGGGCAGCGGTTGGGCCTCCCCGGACTCGGCGCGGTAGGCCGCCGAGGTCACCTCCCCGTCCTGCATCGCCACCACCAGGATGCCCACCGGCTGCCCGGGCGCGTCGAGCGGGTCCCGGTCCCGGGGCGCGTCGGGCCGGGTGAAGGTGATGGCGCGCCCGGTGGCCTGGCGCAGGGACCCGTCGAGGCGCTCGGCGAGGTCCTGCCGGGTCAGCTCGAC
>JAPSHS010000133.1:0-2448 GCA_031179495.1 Kocuria sp.
AGCCCGTGCTCGTCGGCGAACGCGAGCACCTCCTCGGCGGAGCCGACGGGGTCGGTGGTGCCGGGCACCTGCGGGGCGTTCACCTTCTCGGCGATGTGCCGGGCGGCGACCTTGTCGCCGAGCTTGGCGATCGCCGCCGGCGGCGGGCCGATCCACGTCAGGCCGGCCTCCAGCACGGCCATCGCGAAGTCGGCGTTCTCCGAGAGGAAGCCGTAGCCCGGGTGCACGGCGTCGGCGCCCGAGCGGGCGGCGACGTCGAGGATCTTCTCGATCACCAGGTAGGAGTCCGCGGCGGTGCTGCCGCCCAGTGCGTAGGCCTCGTCGGCCGTCCGGGCGTGCACGGCGTCGCGGTCGGGGTCGGCGTACACGGCCACGGAGGCGATGCCCTCGTCCCGGGCGGCACGGATCACGCGCACCGCGATCTCGCCGCGGTTGGCCACGAGCACCTTGGTGATGGGGCGGATGGCGCCGTCCGCGGGGCTGTTAGGGGTCACGTCTCACTCCTTGTCGAATCCTCGGATGCACTGTATTCCCCGCCGTCGTCAATCGCCCAACCGCCCGGCGGCAGGCCGGAAATGCGACCGAGTTTCTGTAGGACTCCTACAAAGCCCGGGCTCCGCTCAGCGGTGGGCCGCCCACAGCTCGGGAATGCCCACGCCCGCCCGGGCGAGCAGCGTGCGCAGGGTGCTGAGGCTCAGCCCGACGACGGCGTGCACGTCGCCCTCCACCCGCTCCACGAACGCCGCGCCCAGGGAGTCGATGGTGAAGGACCCGGCGACCTCCAGGGGCTCGCCGGTGGCCACGTAGGCCGCGACCTCGTCGTCCGACATCTGCGCGAAGAACACCTCGGCCCCGGCGGGCGCACCGCCGCTGAAGCCGGTGCCGCCGTCCGCCGCGGCCCGGGTGTCCACCAGCCAGTGGCCGGTGTGGAGCACCCCCGAGCGCCCGCGCATCGTGCGGATCCGGGCCGTGGCCGTCGCCGCGTCGAGGGGCTTGCCGTGCACCGCACCGTCGAGCTCGAAGACCGAGTCGCAGCCGATGACGAGGGCTCCGGCCGCCGCGGGGAGCGCGGCCACCGCCTCCGCCTTGGCGCGTGCCAGCACCATCGCGGTCTCCTCGGGCGCCGTCACGCCGCGCGCGCGGACCACGGCGTCCTCGTCGACGTCGGAGACGAGCCGGTCGTGGGCGATCCCGGCGTCGGCCAGCAGCTTGGTGCGGGCGGGGGAGCGGGAGGCGAGGACGAGGCGGGGAGTCACCGCTCCAGGATACGCACGGGCCGCGCGGCGGCGGGCTCCGGGAGGGCCGGGTGCTCAGGGATTGGCGATGAGGCTCTTCAACTCGGGCGAGGGCAGGATGCCCAGCTCCTCGCCGAGGCGGCAGTGCAGCCGGTCGTAGACGCGGTGCGCGCTGGCCCTGTTGCCCGCCGCGAGGTGCCCCTGCATGAGCAGGCGGTGGGCACTCTCGCGGAGGGGCTCGATCGCGGCGGCGGCCAGCGCGGCGTCGACGGCCGTGGCGGCGTGGCCCGCGGCGAGGCTCAGCTCGGCCATCCGCTCCAGCGCGCGGATCCGGAGCTGCCGGGTCCGCTCCTGGTCGTGCAGCAGCCAGTCGTCGTACCAGCCGGGGAGCAGCTCCGCCCTGCCGAGCAGCTCGATCGACTCCTGGGTGTAGGGCGGGTCGGGAAAGGCACCCGCGGGGTCGAACACCGCCGTCAGCAGGTGCACGTCGACCACGACGTCGCTCCGGAGCAGCACCGGGTCCTTCTGCCGGTCCAGCAGGTTCGGGAAGAGGTGGGAGATCTTCCAGATGCAGTTGCGCAGGTTTCCCGCGGCCTGCTCCTCCGTGCTGTCGGGCCACAGCTGGCCCGCCAGGTAGGCCCGCGGCCGGGGGTCCAGCAGCGCCAGTGCCGTGAGCAGGCGCTGCGCGCGGTGCGGCACCTGCACGGCCACGCCGTCGCAGTGCAGCGCCCAGGTGCCCAGCAGCTGCAGGCGCCATGCGCCGGTGCCGGGCGAAGCCGTCGAAGGGGTCCCCTCCCCCCGGGAGCGGTCCCGTTCCAGCGTCTCCGACAATGTCATCTGATCCCCCTGTTGCCCCTCGACCGGCCCACGGCCTGCGCCGAAGGCCGTGCCGCCTGCTCCCATGGTGGGGGACGTGGAGGCCGGCCGACAGGTGGGGGGTCCCATGTGAACGAATTGGAAGTGACTACCACGGAGTACCCGGTGAGGCGCCCCCCAGTTTCCTGGTCGGCGGGCGCCGCTTCGGCGTCCGTTCCGGTGCTCGCACGGCGGGAGACAGGAAGTTAACGCGAGGAGGACGGTGTCGAGACGAGGCGGGGACGGAGCTGTGACGGCGGCCCGTGTTGACTCCTGATCGTCATAGCCGGACGAGTTGGACGAGACCGACGGGAGGAGGTGAATCACCATGAACGAAGTCACTTTCGGAGAGCTGGAG
>JAPSHS010000133.1:2548-4298 GCA_031179495.1 Kocuria sp.
AACCTGGCCGCGGTCAGCGCCGAGAACGTCTCGCAGGCCGTGAACGCGGTGACCGAGAACTCGTCGGCCGAGAGCTACGCCGATCAGGACATCGACGTCTCGCAGTAGCGCCGACGTTCCTCGACCACGCCCGGCGCCGCCGTACCCGGTGGCGCCGGGCGTGGTCGGATCCTTTCCGTCCCGGCCCGAGTGAGGCGAGCATGACCACCGACATCGACACCGCCCCGGCGTCCCCCGCCGGCCCCGCCCCGCGGTGGGCCCGGGCCGAGGGCGTGCAGCTGCTCGGCGCGGCCACCGGCTCCGGCCTGGTGGACCCCACCTACCTGATCAAGCGCGGGGACGGCCAGCTGCTCCAGGTCTCCGAGCTCCTGCACCTGGTGGTGCGGGAGCTCTCCCCCGACCGGGACCCGCAGGACGTCGCCGAGGACGTCTCCCAGGCCTACGGCCGGCGGCTGACTCCCGAGGGCCTCCAGCAGCTGATCCGCCGGACGCTGTGCCCGCTGGGTCTCGTCGCGGACACGGGGGCACCGTCCGAGGAGGGGGTCCGGCACCCCCGGGCGAACCCGCTCCTGTCCCTGCGCTTCCGCGGGACGATCCTTCCGGAGCACCTCGTCAACGTCCTGGCGGGAGCGCTGCGACCGCTCTTCCACCCGGCGGTCGTGGCCATGACCCTGGCCGCCCTCGTGATGCTCGACGTGGTCCTGCTGATGCGGGGCGGGCTCGTGGACGCCGTGCAGCAGGTGCTGCAGGTCCCGGTGCTGCTGCTGGGCCTGTACGCCCTGCTGACGCTCGCGGCGCTGGTGCACGAGCTGGGCCACGCCACGGCGTGCCGCTACGGCGGCGGCCGGCCCGGGGTGATCGGCTTCGGCATCTACATCGTGTTTCCCGCCTTCTTCACCAACGTCACCGACTCCTACCGGCTGGACCGGTCCGGCCGGCTGCGCGTGGACCTCGGCGGGCTGTACTTCAACGTCCTGTGCCTGCTCGCCGCCGGAGGGGCCTACCTGATCACCGGCCACGGGCTCCCGCTGCTCGTGGTCGTGATCATGCAGGTGCAGATGCTCCAGCAGCTGATCCCGATGCTGCGCTTCGACGGGTACTACGTGCTGGCCGACCTGGCCGGGGTGCCGGACCTGTTCGCGCGGGTACGGCCGGTGCTCTCCGGTCTGCTCCCGGGGCGGCCCACCCACCCGCTCGTGACCGAGATGAAGCCCGCCGCCCGGTGGATCGTGACCGTCTGGGTGGTCACGGTGGTCCCCACCCTGCTCCTCGCCCTGGTCTGGATCCTGGCCAGCCTCCCGCTCATCCTCGGCACGGCGGCCGACTCCGTGCGGCAGCACGCCGCCCTCGCGTCCCGGGCCTGGCTCGACACCGCTCCGGCGGAGTTCGTCCTCGCGGTGCTGTCCATCGTGCTGCTGGTCCTGCCACTGCTCGGACTGGCGGTGCTGCTGCACCGGCTGAGCCTGATATTGCTGCTCCTGGGCCGCAAGCTCGCCGCGCGGTGGCTGCCCCGGCGCACGCCGCCCCGGGCCGTCCCGGCCCGCCCGGACCGGCCGCCGGCGCAGCAGCGCCCACCGCGGGGCCGGAAGCCGCCACGACCCGCCCCGCGGCACCGCACGGTGCCTCTGCCGCCCCGGCTGACGCCGCCGCGGCACCGTGTGTGGCCCGTCCCCGCGCTGCCCCTGGAGTGGCCCAGCAGGAACGCCGTGCCCGTCCCCGGCAGGGCCTCCGCGGCGTCGCGGCCGGCCGG
>JAPSHS010000134.1 GCA_031179495.1 Kocuria sp.
CTCCTGGTAGAGGAAGGGCGAGGCGGAGATGTAGGCCATCAGCACGACGAAGCCGAACGTGAAGGCCACGGTGTTGCCGAGGTAGGCGCGCGAGCCCAGCCCGGACCGGCCGGAGCGGGGGGTGCGGCCGCGTCCGGTCCGGCGCTCGCGGGGATGGGACTCGGGCACCACGACGAGCACGGACACCAGCATCACCACGGTCAGGACCAGGACCACGCCCAGCAGGCCCCGCCATCCCAGCGGCCGCAGCAGGAGGCTGCCGACCACCGGCGCGACCACGGGGGCCACACCGCCGACGATCATCATCAGGCTGAAGGCCCGGGCCGCGGCCCGGCCGGTGGCGAGGTCGCTGACGACCGCCCGGCCGATCACCATGCCCGCGGCCCCGCTCAGGCCCTGCACGAACCGGGCGGCGACGAGCGTCTCGACGGTCGGGGCCAGGACGGTCGCGGCGCTGGCGGCCACGCACAGCAGAGCCCCCGCGACGAGCGGGACCCGGCGGCCGAAGCGGTCCGAGAGCGGGCCGAAGACCAGCTGACCGGCGGCGACCCCCACCAGGAAGGCGGTCAGCGTCAGCTGCACCGCCGTGGCCGTGGCGCCCAGCTCCCGGCTCATCAGGGGAAAGGCCGGCAGGTACAGGTCGATGGCGAAGGGCGCGATGGCCGACAGCAGCCCCAGCACCACCAGCAGGCCTCCGCTGAGGTCCGGCCGGGGCGCGTCCGGCCGGTGCCGGGCCGGGTCGCCGGTCCGGGGGACGTCCACCGCGGACGCGGTGGCGGGGTTCGTCGATGCAGTCATGGGGGTCCTCGCCGGATGGTCAGTATGGTTATGCCAGCATAACCATATCGGGCTACACTGGGGCCATGACCGTGACCCCCCTCACGCCCCCCACCGCCCCGGCCCTGGCAGACCTGGCCTTCGTGCTGCTCGGCGCCGCCCGCGAGCTGCAGCAGCACCACACCCACGACCCCGGGGTGGTGGAGCTGACGGCCACGGAGATCAACGTCCTGCGCTGCATCGAGGACCGTCCCGGCACGACCCCCGCCGCCGTCGCGGAGGTGGCCGGCCTGCAGCGCAGCAATCTCAGCGCGGCGCTGCGGACCCTGGTCCGGAAGGGCATGGTCGAGCGCCGCCCCGACCCCGCGGACCGGCGCTCCCACAGCCTGCACCCCACGGCCGCGGCCGCGGAGAACCTGACCCGGCTGCGCGCGCTCTGGACCCAGGTGCTGCAGGACGTCCTCGGGGAGGACCCGCCCGGTCTCGAGGAGGCCGTGGCCCTGCTGGACCGGCTCGGGAGCCGGCTCGTGGAGGCGCGCCGCGCTGCCGCACCGGCACCCGCGGAGTGAGCCGCCGGTGCGGCGGGCCACCGGGAGAGGACGTGCGATGTCGAGCGACCGTCCGTGGCCACCGGGGTCATCGGCGCCGCGGCGGGGACCGGCGTCAGACCAGGGCCTCCTGCGCGGCGGGCAGCGACTGCTGCTGCAGCACCAGGCCGAGCCCGGGACGGTCGAGGAGTTCCAGCCGGGAGCCCGTGACGCGCACCGGGGACGGCTCGGCGAGGACGCCGAGGTCGGCGAACCCGGCGTCCTCCACGACCTCCACCATGGTGGGCTCGGCGAGGGTCAGCGCCAGCTGCCCGGAGAGCTCCGGCAGGAGGTGGGGAGCGATCCCCACGTTGTGCGTGCGGGCCAGCTCCACGATCCGCCGGAAGGGCGTGATGCCGCCGACCCGCACGATGTTCGGCTGGACGATGTCCACGGCCCCGGCGGCGATGAAGTCCCGGAACCGGTAGACGTTGTGCAGGTTCTCGCCGAGCGCGATCGGGACCCGGCTGAACCGGCGCAGCTGGCGGTAGCCCTCGAGGTCGTCCGCGCGCAGCGGCTCCTCGAGCCACGACGGGGCGAACGGCTCCAGCGCGTCCAGGGCGCGGCGGGCCGTGGGCAGGTCCCAGCGCTGGTTGGCGTCGATCATCAGGCCCCGGTCGGGCCCGAGCAGCTCGCGCACGGCGGCCACGCGCTCGACGTCCTCGCGCAGGTCCGGGCGGCCGACCTTGATCTTGACCGCGCCGAAGCCCGCGGCGATCCAGCGGCGCACCTGCTCCTGCAGCTCGTCGAGCCCGTAGTGCAGGTTCACGCCGGACCCGTAGACGGCCACGTCCTGCTGGCGCCGGCCCAGCAGGTCGGCGACCGGCAGGCCGGCGCGCCGGGCCCGCAGGTCCCACAGGGCGAGGTCGATCCCGGCGAGGGCGACGCCGGTCAGGCCCGCGCCGCCCTCGTGCAGGAACTTCCACGCGTCGTCCCACAGCACCTCGGGGTGCTCCGGGCGGCCCCGGACGAAGCCCGCGAGGTCGTCGTCGAGCAGCGCCTGCACGGCCCGCGCCCCGATGGTCGGGGTCCAGGAGAAGCCGGTGCCGGTGGCGCCGTCGTCGGCCACGACCGTGACGGCGATCAGGTGGTTGCGGGGAGCCTCCGGGCCCCAGCTGCGCAGCAGCCGGGCCGTGATGAGCTCCGTGTGCACGGCGGCGATGCTCATGCGGTGTCCTTCCCGTGCTGTCCGGCGCCCGCGAGCTGCCCGGGCGCGGGGTCGCCGGCGCCCTCCCGGAGCTCGGTGCGCCAGCTGCGCGCCGGCTCCCAGCCCAGGACCTCGCGGGCCTTGTCGATGCTGAAGGCGGGCGCCGTCCCGGTCAGCCCCGCGGCGAGCTCCTCGCTGCCGGGGACGAACTGCGGGACGAGCTCCGCCAGCGGGCGCCGCGCCAGGGCGTCGGCCGCGCCCACGAAGAAGGTGTCCCCGTTGCGGATCGTGCCCATCCGCTCGAGCAGGGTCTCGAGGAAGGCGGTGACGTCCCGGGCGTCCACGTAGTTGAACAGCGCGGGGGCGGCCAGCGCGGGGTCGTCCAGGCGTTCCCGCACGGTGTGGCCCTGCTGGGTGGGCGCGCCCGCCCACTCCTCGGGGGCGATCACGTAGCAGGGGCGGAAGGACGCGTAGCGCACGGCCTCGCCCTGGGCCGCGGCGAACATCTGCGCGACCTGCTCCGCCACGTGCTTGGACAGCCCGTAGGCGTGCCACGGCCGCGGCGGCGTCCGCTCGGTCAGCGGGAAGGAGGGCGGCAGCCAGCCCGCCGGGGAGCCGTAGCCGAGCACCGTGGGGCTGCTGGCCATCAGGATCCGGCGGGCGCCGGCCTCGGTGGCGGCCGCGGCCACGGTGTGGGCGATCACGGCGTTGGTCCGCAGGATGACGTGCTCGGGGGCGCTGAAGGGCACGGCGATGGCCGCGAGGTTGACCACCGCCTCCGGGGCCACGGAGCGCATCAGCGCGAGCGTGGCCTCCGGGTCGGTGAGCTCCGCGGCCCGGTGCTCGACGGCTGGGTGCGCGGCGGCCCGCTGGGCGTCGGCGGGCAGGGCGCGGTCGACGCTGACGACGTCGTAGCCGGCCTCCGCCAGCCCGGCGACGACGCTGCGCCCGAGCCGGCCGGACCCGCCGGTGACGACCACCCGGGTCATGCCGGGACCTCGCTGCGCTGCTCCGCGGCGGCCGTGCCGAGGTCCAGGTCGGCGATCCGCACGGGCGCACCGGTCTCGAGGGACCGGTTGCCCGCGATGCCCACGGCGACGGCCGCCACGCCGTCGCGGTAGCCGGAGGGCCGGCCGTAGGGGTCCTCGCCGGGGCCCCGGAAGACGTCGGCCAGCAGGAGGCGGTCCCCGCCGCCGTGGCTGCCGGCGCCGCGGCGGACGGGCACCTCCTCCGCAGCGCCCCAGTGCCGCTGGACGACCAGCCGCTCGCCGTGCCGGCGGGCCCCGCCCTGGTCCGCACCGGCGGCGACCGAGGGGTCCACCGGGGTCCCGCCGCTGGTCGGCAGCACGGCCGCGCGCTCCACGACCTCCAGCTCGGCCCGGCCCCCGGTCCCGTTGACGGCCACCCGGTAGCCCTCCCAGGGCGCGTGGGCGTTGAGGGAGTAGGACAGGGTGGCACCGCGCGCGTAGTCGACCACCAGCGCGAGGTTGTCCTCGATCGTGATCCCGTCGGAGAACACGTCCTGGTCGCGGCGGTAGCCGTCGTGGTGCTGGTGGTCCAGGTAGAGCCGGCTCAGCCGCTCGTCGGCGCGCAGGTCCAGGGCGAAGGGGTCCCCGGCGGGGCCGTCGGGCCGGGGGGCGCCCGCGCGGGCCCGGGCCTCGGCGTTGTCCCGGCCGTAGAACCGGAGCCCGCCGGAGGCGAAGACCCGCTCCGGGGTGTCGCCCAGCCACCAGTTGACCAGGTCGAAGTGGTGGGAGGACTTGTGCACCAGCAGCC
>JAPSHS010000135.1 GCA_031179495.1 Kocuria sp.
CGGCCCCAGACCTGCGAGCGCACGGTGTCCACGACGGCGGCGCCCGCGTCCGTGGGGACCGTGCGGGCGACCTCGGCGATCCCGGCGCGGGCCGTCTCGCGCAGCGCGTCCCCGGCGACGGTGCCGACCGGCGTCCACCCGCTCAGGGGCGGGGCGATGCCGGCCCAGGAGACGGTGGCGTCCATCGGCGGCAGCCCCACCTCGGCCTCGTCGTGGCCCTGGCGGGGCATCCGGTCGAGGACCCCGCCGAGGGGGACGGTGACGTCGAGGACCTGCTCCCGGGCCAGTGCGGCCGTGCGCAGTCCCAGCACCGTGGGGGTGGTGTCCAGCAGCCCGTGGGGCTCGAGCACGCACACGTAGACGCCCACGGCGCGCCCGCGCGCCTGGAAGCGCGCCGCGCCCTGCGGGTCGACACCGCGGGCGCGGGACAGGAAGGTCTGCAGGTCCGCGACGTCGCGCGGATCGGTCAGCGGCAGCGAGCGGCTCATCGGACCCGGGCCCCGGCGGGGGCGGGCCGGCGGGCGAAGCGGGTCGGGGCGTCCGACCACTGCTCGAGGAGGTCCCGCTGCGCCTCGTCCAGGCGCACGGGCCGTCCGGTCCCCCGGTCGATCTGCACGACGGTGGTCTGCGCCACGGCGTAGACCCGCGAGCCGTCCTCCTCCTGCACCGCGTAGTCGAGCACGAAGCTGGAGCCGCCCACGGAGGAGACCCACACCCGCACGAACACCGGGTCGGGCCGGTACAGCAGCTGCTCCGCGTACTCGATCTCCTGGCGCCCGATCACCGTCTGCCGGTCCCCCACGAGCGAGCGGAACGTCGCCGCCGCGGCGTCCTCGGGCAGCGGACGGGCCATGAGCCGGACGCGGGCGTCCTCCAGGTACTGCAGCACGGTGACGTTGTTCACGTGGCCGTAGCTGTCGATGTCGCCGAAGCGCATCTGGATGGGGATCAGCAGCGAAGACATGCCTCCCATCCCATCACACCCGGGCGTGCCCCGGCACCGCGCCACCGGCTCCGGACGGCGCCGGGGCCGGTGCGGTGGCTTGGCTAGAGTGAGCCCCATGACCTACAGCCCCATCCTGGATCCCACCCAGGCCCTGCTCGACATGCTGGACCTCGCCGACGGCGGCGGCGCCCGCACCCTCGAGGACATCTACGTGGGCCACTCCATCTCCCCCGCGCGCGGCCGGGTCTACGGCGGGCAGGTCCTGGCGCAGGCCGCCACGGCCGCCATGCGCACCGTGGACCCGGAGCGGATCATCCACTCCCTGCACGCCTACTTCCTGCGCGCCGGGGACGTGGCGCAGCCCATCACCTTCGGCGTGGAGCGGATCCGTGACGGCCGCTCCTTCTCCGCCCGCCGTGTGCACGCCTACCAGGGGGGCCAGGCCATCCTCTCGGCCATCGCCTCCTTCCAGGTGCCGGCCCGGGGCCTGGACCACCAGGACGAGTCCCCCCGCAACCTCCCGGACCCCGAGTCGCTGCCGAGCGCCGTCGAGCTGCTGGGCCACATCGACGCGCCGGAGGCGCGGGCGATCGCCCACGAACGGCCCTTCGACATGCGCTACATCACCGAGCCGATCTACTTCCGGCCGGACTCCCGCGGTGAGCCGTTCAACGCGGTGTGGATCAAGACGCTCAAGCCGCTGCCGGACGACCCCGACGTCCACCGCGCGGCGCTGGCCTACGCCAGCGACTACACCCTGCTCGAGCCCGTCCTGCGGCTGCACGGCAAGACCTGGGTCGAGCCGGGCATGAACCTGGCCTCCCTCGACCACGCGATGTGGTGGCACCGGGAGGCGCGCGCCGACGAGTGGCTGCTCTACGTGCAGTCCTCCCCCAACGCGTCCTCGGCCCGTGGGCTGGGCGTGGGCCGGATGTTCACCCGGGACGGCCGGCTCGTCGCCACGACCGCCCAGGAGGGCATGATGCGCTTCCCGGAGTTCTCCTGACCGCACGGGCGGGCTCCAGGTGCCCGCCGGCGCTCGGCACCTCCCCGGGACAGGTGCTGCTCCACGACGGAGGGGCCCGACCGGCCGGAAAGAGCTGATCTCTCCGGCCGGACGGGCCCCTCCTCCGCGTCGGCGGGTCCGAGTGCGGCCCGCTCAGTCGCGGGTCAGGCGGCGGTGGGTGACGCGGTGCGGGCGCGCGGCGTCGGCGCCGAGGCGCTCCACCTTGTTGGTCTCGTAGGCCTCGAAGTTGCCCTCGAACCAGTACCAGTTGTCGGGCTCGTCCTCGCTGCCCTCCCACGCGAGGATGTGCGTGGCGACCCGGTCGAGGAACCACCGGTCGTGGGAGACGACCACGGCGCAGCCCGGGAACTCCAGCAGCGCGTTCTCGAGCGAGCCGAGGGTCTCGACGTCGAGGTCGTTGGTGGGCTCGTCGAGCAGCAGCAGGTTGCCGCCCTGCTTGAGGGTCAGGGCCAGGTTGAGCCGGTTGCGCTCGCCGCCAGAGAGGATGCCGGCCTTCTTCTGCTGGTCCGGGCCCTTGAAGCCGAACGCGGAGACGTAGGCGCGGGAGGGCATCTCCACGTTGCCGACGTTGATGTAGTCGAGACCGTCCGAGACGACCTCCCACAGCGACTTGTTGGGGTCGAGGTTCGCCCGGTTCTGGTCCACGTAGGAGATCTTCACGGAGTCGCCGATCTTCAGCTCGCCCCCGTCCAGCTCCTCGAGGCCCACGATGGTCTTGAACAGGGTCGACTTGCCGACGCCGTTGGGGCCGATGACGCCCACGATGCCGTTGCGCGGCAGGGAGAAGGAGAGCTCCTTGATCAGGGAGCGCTCCCCGAAGCCCTTCTGCAGGTCCTTCGCCTCGATCACCAGGTTGCCCAGGCGGGGACCCGGCGGGATCTGGATCTCCTCGAAGTCGAGCTTGCGGGTCTTCTCGGCCTCCGCCGCCATCTCCTCGTAGCGGGCCAGGCGGGCCTTGGACTTCGCCTGGCGGCCCTTGGCGTTCGAGCGGACCCACTCGAGCTCGTCGGCGAGGCGCTTGGCCTGCTTGGCGTCCTTCTTGCCCTGCACCTCCATGCGGGCGCGCTTGGTCTCGAGGTAGGCCGAGTAGTTGCCCTCGTAGCCGTAGAGCCGGCCGCGGTCGACCTCGCAGATCCACTCGGCCACGTGGTCGAGGAAGTACCGGTCGTGGGTCACGGCCATCACGGCGCCGTGGTAGTCCTTCAGGTGCTGCTCCAGCCACAGCACGGACTCGGCGTCGAGGTGGTTGGTGGGCTCGTCGAGCAGCAGCAGGTCCGGCTTCTGCAGCAGGAGCTTGCACAGGGCCACCCGGCGGCGCTCGCCGCCCGAGAGGACCGTGACGTCGGCGTCCGGCGGCGGGCAGCGCAGGGCGTCCATCGCCTGCTCCAGCTGGGAGTCGAGGTCCCAGGCGTTGGCGGCGTCGATGTCCTCCTGGAGCCGGCCCATCTCCTCCATCAGGGCGTCGAAGTCGGCGTCGGGCTGGGCCATCTCCTCGGAGATCTCGTTGAAGCGGTCGACCTTGGCCTTGATCTCGCCGACGCCCTCCTCCACGTTGCCGAGGACGGTCTTCTCCTCGTTCAGCGGCGGCTCCTGCAGCAGGATGCCGACGGTGTAGCCGGGGCTGAGCCGGGCCTCGCCGTTGGACGGCTGGTCGAGGCCGGCCATGATCTTGAGGATGGTGGACTTGCCGGCTCCGTTGGGACCCACGACGCCGATCTTCGCGCCGGGATAGAACGACATGGTGACGTCGTCGAGGATGACTTTGTCGCCCACGGTCTTGCGGGCCTTGGACATTGTGTAGATGAATTCCGCCATGCCCACAAGGCTACCCCGCTCCGTCCCCGCCGGTCGGCGGGGACGGAGCGGGGCAGCAGGGCCCCGGTCCGGGTCCGGACGGGACACCGAGGGACCCGAGCGGGCGGTTCAGGCGCTCGCCGGCTGTCTGCGCGGGCGCCGGCCCGGGTCGGTCCCTCCGGTGCGGATCTCGCCGGTCGCCGGGTCGACGTCCTCGGGGAGCGGCGGACCGTCCTCCCCGGGTTCGCCGACCTCCTCCGGGGCGGCCGCGGCCCCGCCGGCGGGCTCGTCCCCGTGCCCGGACGGCGCCTCGTGGCCGGCCTGCTCCGCGGCCGGCGAGGAGGTGATCGTGCGCTGGAAGCACGCCGTGCCGAGGGCGAGGTCGTGCCCGATGGAGACGGCGTCCACGTCCACGGCCGTGTTGCGCCCGTGCTCGCCCTCCCAGAACCTGACCCTGAGCTTGCCGACGACCACCACCGGCTGGCCCTTCTTGATGCTCGCCA
>JAPSHS010000136.1 GCA_031179495.1 Kocuria sp.
GAGCAGTGCGGCGTGGACACGCGCGTGCAGTCCGCGATCAAGATGGAGCAGGTCGCCGAGGTGTACATCCCCCGCCGGGCCATCCGCCACATGGAGAAGGACCGCGTCGTGATCTTCGGCGCCGGGGCCGGGCTGCCCTACTTCTCGACCGACACCGTCGCGGCCCAGCGCGCCCTCGAGGTGCACGCCGACGAGGTGCTCATGGCCAAGAACGGGGTGGACGGCGTCTACACCGCCGACCCCCGGACGAACCCGGACGCCGAGCGGCTGTCCGCGCTGACCTACGACGAGGCCCTGGCCCGGAACATCCGCGTGATGGACCAGACGGCCTTCAGCCTGTGCCGCGACAACGACGTGACGATGCGCGTGTTCGGCATGCAGGGCGAGGGCAACGTCACCCGGGCGGTCCTGGGCGAGCAGATCGGCACCCTCGTCACCGCCTGATCCGGCCTCCTCGCGGCCCGGCGCTAGACTGGGGCCAGCATGCCCGGGACGGGCGCCCTCGGCGTCGTCCCCGGTGGAACCGACCCGCGCGGAGGACTCCGTGCGACACGACGAAGGAGCCCCTACGTGATCTCAGACATCATGTCCGAAGCGAAGACCAAGATGACCAAGGCCGTGGACGGCGCCAAGGACGACTTCGCCGGCATCCGGACGGGCCGGGCCAACCCGTCCCTGTTCTCGAACGTCCTGGTCGAGTACTACGGCAGTCCCACGCCCCTGCAGCAGCTCGCGTCCTTCCAGAACCCGGAGGCCCGCACCCTGCTCATCACCCCCTACGACCGCTCGGCCCTCACCGACATCGAGAAGGCGCTGCGCAACTCGGACATCGGGGCCAACCCCGCCAACGACGGCAACGTCATCCGCGTGGTCATGCCGGAGCTCACCCAGGAACGCCGCAAGGAGTACGTGAAGGTCGTCGGCCACAAGGCCGAGGAGGCGCGGGTGTCGGTGCGCAACATCCGCCGGCACGCCAAGGACCAGATCGAGAAGACGGTCAAGGACGGCGAGATCGGCGAGGACGAGGGCAAGCGCGCCGAGAAGGACCTCGACGCCGTGACCAAGAAGCACATCGAGCAGATCGACGAGATGCTCAAGAACAAGGAAGCGGAGCTGCTGCAGGTCTGATGCCGGACCCGCGCCCACGGCACCAGGAGACGAAGGCTTCCCCGGGATCCACCGGGGAGGCCTTCCCCCCTCGCGCGCCCGCGATCCCCGGTGCGGTGCCCCGGCCGGGCCGTCACCCCCGGGAGCGGCGGCACACCGCTCCCTCCCGCGCCGGGCGGAACCTGCCGGCCGCCGTGGGCGTCGCGGTGGTGCTCATCGGCACCCTGCTCGTGGGCCTGTTCGTCCAGCCCGTCGTGCTCGCCCTGTTCGCCGGGACCGCCGCCGGGATCGGGGTCTGGGAGGTGGGCCGGTCGCTGCGCTACCGCGGCATCTCCATCCCACGCGTCCCGGCGGTCGCCGCGGGCGTCCTCATGCCCGTCGCCGCGTTCGCCGGCGGGGGAGAGGCGCTCATGATGGCCGTGGTGGTCGGCCTGACCCTCGTGATCGTGTGGCGGGCGCTGGGGGACCGGGACGGGATGATCCTGTCGATCATGGGCTCGGTCTTCGCCCTCGTCTGGGTCGGGTTCCTGCTCAGCATCGCGCTGCTGCTCTACCACACCGACGCCGGCGCCCTGAAGGTGCTCACCGTCATCCTGCTGGCCGTCGGCTCGGACACCTGCGGCTACGCGGTGGGGGTGGTCTGGGGGCGACACCCCATGGCGCCGCGGATCAGCCCCAAGAAGTCCTGGGAGGGATTCGCCGGCTCGCTGGGCGGGTCCGTGGTCATCGGCGTCCTGTGCGCCGTGCTGCTGCTCGACCACGCGTGGTGGGAGGGGGCCGTCCTGGCCGCAGCCCTCGTGCTGGCGGCCACCCTCGGCGACTTCTCCGAATCCATGATCAAGCGTGAGCTCGGGATCAAGGACATGGGCACGCTGCTGCCCGGCCACGGGGGCGTGATGGACCGGATCGACTCCATCCTCTTCGCCGTCCCCGCGGGCTATCTGCTCTTCGGGCTGTTCGCCGCGAGTGCCTGACCGGCCGGCCCAGGATCACCCGCCCATGTCCGCCGAGCACCGCGCCGCCCCGCCGACCGCAGCCCGGATCCCCCGGTGCGCCCCGGGCGCCCGGGGCTACGACGTCGGGCAGGTGGACGCCCTCCTCGGCGCCGTGCAGGAGGCGCTGGACGGCTCCGGGCCGGAGGCCCGGACGGCAGCCCTGCTCAGCACCCACGTCCGCTCGGCGGTCTTCACGGCCGCCGGGGGCGGCTACCGCCCCGAGGCCGTCGACGAGATCCTGGACGCGGCGGAGGACGCCCTCGCCGCCGCGGAGCGCGAACAGGTGCTGCGCACCCGCGGACCCGCGGCCTGGCAGGAGCATGTCGCCGCCCTGACCGAGGTCGTGCGCGGGCGGATCGAACGGCCGCGCACCCAGCGCTTCCGCCGCCCCTCGCGGTCCCGGGCCCGGGGGTACTCCGCAGCCCACGTCGACGTCCTGTGCGAGCGACTCGGGGCCCGGCTCGAGGGCTCCGCCCCGCTCGAGCCGGCGGAGCTGCGCCGGGCCGTCCTGCCGCCCGCCCACGGCGAGCTCAGCTACGAGGAGCAGCAGGTGGACGCATTCCTCGACCGCTCCGTCCAGCTCCTCCTGGCGCTGCGCTGACGCGTCCGTCCGCGGTCGCTGTGTATACAGCTTGGGACTCGAGGCGTCCAGATCCGGCCGCGAAAGTCATCCCGGACCCCCAAACTGGGAATTCGCGGTGATTCGTCTTGCTCCTCTGCATACAAAGGCCTAGTGTGGTGCGCATCACATGAGGAGGTAGCCCGTGTCCCATCAGCCACCCACCAACGCCGACGACCTCGTCGCCGACGTCGACTTCCCGGCCGCCCAGCGGTCGCCCGAGTTCCAGGAGCTGCGCAAGACCCATCGCGGCTTCGTCTTCCCGCTCGCCGTCGTCTTCCTGGTCTGGTACCTGCTGTACGTTGTGCTCGCCATGTACGTCCCGCAGCTCTTCGCGATCCAGGTGGTCGGCAACGTCAATCTGGGCGTGATCCTGGGCCTGCTCCAGTTCGTGACGACCTTCGCGATCACGGGCGCCTACGTGTCCTTCGCCAACCGCAAGCTGGACCCGAAAGCCACGGCCATCCGGGAGCGCCTCGAGCCCGCTCTCGACACCCCCGGCGGCGCCCACGGACAGGAGAACTGATCGATGAATCCTCTGCACTCCGCGCTCGCGCCCATGGCGGCCACCACCACGGAGACGGTCGGCACGCCCTGGGTCAACATCTCCATCTTCGGCGCGTTCGTCGTCGTCACGATGGTGGTCGTGCTCCGCGCCTCCAAGTCCACGGCCACCGCCGCCGACTACTACGCCGGCGGCCGCGGCTTCAGCGGCACCCAGAACGGCCTGGCCATCGCGGGCGACTACCTCTCGGCGGCGTCCTTCCTGGGCATCGTGGGGGCGATCGCGATCCAGGGCTACGACGGGTTCCTCTACTCGATCGGCTTCCTCGTGGCCTGGCTGGTGGCGCTGCTGCTGATCGCCGAGCTCCTGCGCAACACCGGCAAGTTCACGATGGCGGACGTGCTGTCCTTCCGGCTGCGCCAGCGCCCCGTGCGCGTCGCGGCCTCCATCTCCACCCTCTCCGTCTCCGCGTTCTACCTGCTGGCCCAGATGGCCGGCGCCGGTGCGCTGGTGTCGCTGCTGCTGGGCATCGGGTCCCGGGCCGGGCAGTCGCTCGTGATCGTGGTCGTGGGGCTGCTGATGATCGTCTACGTCCTCGTGGGCGGCATGAAGGGCACCACCTACGTGCAGATCATCAAGGCGGTGCTCCTGGTCTCCGGCGTGGCGGTCATGACCGTCTGGATCCTGGCGCTGTACGGCTTCAACTTCTCCTCGCTGCTCGGTGACGCGGTCGCCGTGTCCGGCAACCCGGCCATCCTCGAGCCGGGCCTGCGGTACGGGGCCTCCGAGACCAGCAAGCTGGACTTCATCTCCCTGGGCCTGGCCCTCGTCTTCGGCGCCGCCGGCCTGCCCCACGTGCTGATGCGCTTCTACACGGTGCCCACGGCCAAGGAGGCCCGCACCTCGGTGGTCTGGGCGATCGGCCTGATCGGCCTGTTCTACCTCTTCACCCTCATCCTGGGCTTCGGCGCGGCGGCCCTCATCGGCGCCGAGCGGATCCAGGCGGCTCCGGGCGGCGTGAACTCCGCGGCGCCGCTGCT
>JAPSHS010000030.1 GCA_031179495.1 Kocuria sp.
AGAACAGGGCCTCGTCGTTGGCGAAGCGCCCCAGCGCCGCGGTGGCGTCGGTGCCGTTGGTGTCGGCGGGGAAGTACCCGGCCTCGGCCCAGTCCTGGATCGTGGACAGGGCTTCGGTGGCCTCGGGGGTGTTGATCGTGGCGTCCGGGGCATGGAAGACCCAGTCGTTGACCGCTTCGGCCCCCAGGGCGTTGTTGAGCACCATCTGAGTGCTGGTCATGACCTGCCCGGTCTGGTTGCCGGCCATGATCGGAACGATGTCGGCGTCCTTGGCCTCGGCCAGCAGGCTCTCGAGCTCCTCCATGGTCTGCGGAGGTTCGCCCATCCCGACCTTCTCGGCCAGCTCCTTGTTGTAGTAGAAGCCGGTGATCGTGAAACCGTCGGCCATCGTGTACTGCGAGCCCTCACCGCGCACCCCGTCCTCGTTCACCCGGTACTGGGCCAGCTGACCCTCCGGCAGCTCACCCCAGTCGTAGGCCTCGGCGTAGGCATCGAGGTTGGTGAGCAGCCCGTCTCCGGCCACGTCGGACAGAGCGATCACGCGGGCGATGTCCGGCGGGTCGGACGAGGCCAGCACGCGCGGGGCGTTCTGGGCCTGCACGTCGTCGGGGTCATAGCGACCGGTGATGGTCACGTTCGGGTGCTTCTGCTCGAACGCCTCGATCAGCGCCTCGTCCTTGGCCTTGAGCCCGGCACCGTCGTAGAGGGTCAGCTCGATGGGCTCATCGCCCAGCTCGGTGGACACCTCCGTGGGCGCCGCCTCGGAAGCGGCCGGAGCCGAATTCCCACCGGGAGGCGCACAGGCCGCCAGCGCGAACAGCGCACAAGCACCTGCCCCCAGCGCGCGCACCCTCGTGCGGGTCAGACGGGCAGAATCCTGGGCGATCTGACGATCGGTCATGGAACTTCCTCCTCCGGAAGGTCGCCGCGCCCCGCATTTTCGGAAGCGCTTCCGAATATGATCCAGGTCATACTGCGAGAGTGTCAACCCCAAGTACCGGTAAGTTTGGAGAGTCCAAATCGTCGACATCCGTGTTGCTTGGCCTTCATGGCGAACTCATTAGAGAACGCTTCCGAGAGACTTACACTGAGGCCATGAACTCCTCGAGAACCGTCAGCCTGGCTGATGTGGCCCGCGAGGCCGGCGTCTCCCCGGCCACCGCCTCACGGGCGCTCAACAGCGCCTACGGTGTGGCCGCGGCCACCAGGGAGCGGGTCGCCGAGGTCGCCCGTCGCCTGGAGTACGTCGCCTCCCCGGAGGCCGCGCGTCTGGCCACCGGTACCACCCGCAGCGTCGCTCTGGTCGTGCCCCACCTGGACCGCTGGTACTTCGGGGAGATGGTCGGTGGCCTCGAGGAGGTCCTGCGGGCGGCCGGTCACGACGTGCTGCTCTACCACGTCGGTGACCCCGAGGGCCGCCACGCGTTCTTCGAGCACCTGCCCGCCCGCCGGAAGGTCGATGCGGTCGTGGTGGTCGCCGTTCCGGTCACCGACCACGAACGGCGCCGCCTGGAACTGATGGGTGTCACCATCGTCGCCGCCGGCGGCCAGGACGCCATGTACCCCTATGTCTCCATCGACGACGCCGCCGCCGTGCGCCAGGCCACCGAGCACCTGCTACGCCTGGGCCACCGGCGGATCGCCATGATCACCGCCGTCGACCCCGACCGCACCGATCAGCCCATCCACCGCGGACGCACCCGCGGCTTCTACGAGGCCATGACCCGCAACGACGTCCCGATCGACGAGGAGCTGGTCGTCACCACCACCTGGGGCGGGGTCCAGGCCGCCGAGGCCATGGAGAAGCTGCTCAGCGTGCGCGAGCTCCCCACCGCCGTGCTGGCCCACTCCGACGAGATGGCCCTGGGTGCGATGCGCACCATCCGGCGCGCAGGACTGCGCGTGCCCGAGGACATCTCCGTGATCGGCATCGACGACCACCCCCTGGCGGAACTGGTGGACCTCACCACCGTCCGTCAGCCCGTGCGGGACCAGGGCCTGCAGGCCGCGCACCTGCTGCTGGCCCTGCTGCGCGGAGAGCAGCCGGACCGGGCGCAGAAGCTGCCCACCCGCGTCGTCGTGCGCAGCACCACCGCCACCGCCCGCATCGACCGGTCCGGTGCGGAGCACTCCGCGCCGGGCATCACCCGGCACTAGCCGAGGCCCGAGGAGCGCCTGCGGCCCCTGCGAGCCGTCTCGTGCCACGAGGTCACGGGTCCTCGGCCGGCCGGCGCCCGTCGGCGCGTCGAGCGGCACCGCAGGCCCTCGTCCCGAAGACCCCGATGCCGGCACGGAGCTCGTGCCGGCCGCCGGCCCGTGTCCGGCGTCTTCCGTGCTGCGCGAGGGATTCCCCGGGCGCGTCGCCGGTCAGGACCCGGCTGACCCTCGTCCCTCGGCGCGGGCCTGCTCCTGGGCAGCGTGGCGGAGCCCGGCGACTACAGTGAATTGCATGGATATGACGGATGCCGCACGTGTGGACGCCCTGCACGCCCTGCACGTGCTGGACACTCCGCGGGAGGAGCGCTACGACCGGGTGGTGCGTCTGGCCCAGGAGATCTTCGGGGTGAAGGCTGCCGCGGTGAACCTCGTCGACGCCGACCGGCAGTGGACCAAGGCCGAGGTCGGGCTGGACGGGGCGGGCAACTGTGCCCGTGACCAGTCGTTCTGCACGTACACGATCCAGCGCCCGGAGGCGCTGGTGGTGGAGGACGCCGCCGAGGACGCCCGGTTCCGGGCGAATCCGTTCGTGGTGGGGGAGCCGCACATCCGCTTCTACGCCGGGCACCCGCTGCGGGCTCCGGGCGGGGAGCGGGTGGGCACGCTGTGCCTGACCGATCCCGTTCCGCGGAACCTGGACGGGCGGGAGCGGCGGATCCTGGCGGAGATGGCCGGGTGGGTCGAACGGGAACTGGCGGCCCAGCACGAGATCGACCGGGCCGGGCAGATCCAGCAGGCGCTGATGCCGCACACCGCTCCCGACCTGCCCGGTTACGAGCTGGCCGCTCGGTGCACCCCGGCCCGGGAGCTGGGCGGGGACTTCTACGACTGGTACCTCCTGGACGAACAGCTGCAGCTGCACGTGGCCGACGTGATGGGCAAAGGCATTCCGGCGGCCCTCGTGGCCGCCTCCGTGCGGGCGGTGCTGCACGGGGCCTCCCGGTACAACGAGCAGCAGGAGACGATCAACCGGGTCGGGACGGCGGTGGAGAAGATGCTGGCCGACACCGACACCTTCGTCACCGTCTTCTCCGCCCGCCTGCACCCGGCCACCGGCACGGTGAGCTACGTCGATGCCGGGCACGGGCTGGCCGTGATCTTCGACCTCCACGGCGGTTGCCGTCGGCTGGTCTCCTCCGGGCCCCCGCTCGGAGCCGTGCCCGGCATCACCTGGGGCGCCCATCAGGAGCTCCTGGCGCCGGGGGAGACGCTGCTGGTGGTCTCCGACGGGTTCCTCGACTACTTCCCCGACATCCCTGCCGCTCTGGCCAAGGCCGCCGAGGCGGCCCGGACCAGCGCCACCGCCCGGGAGCTGGTCGCCCGCCTCACCGCCTACGCTCTGGCCCACGGGCTCGAGGACGACGCCACCGCCCTGGTCCTGCGCCGCTGCGCACCGGCCGAGCACAGCTGAGCAGGGCCCTCCGCAGGACGCGCGCCCCGGGGGCAGCCACGGGGGGCCACGAGCCGTCCCTGGCGGCGGCGCCGACGGTGCCGAGCGCCGGCGACGTGCCTACAGGTGGCGGTCGGCGTAGATCCTCAGCGCCTCACGCACGAAGCCCGCCTTCTCCTCGCCGCCGTAGGTGGCGGCGAAGCGCGGGTCGGACACGTACATCTCACCGAGTCCGAGGACGTACTCCCTCCCCGGGCCGGTCGGCTCGGCGCCGGGAGCGGCGCCGAGCCACTGGACGTGGCGCCGGGCGAGGGCCTGCGCGTCCTCGCTGCCGGGTGCCAGACCTCGGCCCGCCGCCGCGGTCCAGTCCGCGACCAGCTGCTGGCTGCGGTCCTGGAAGGCCCGACGGCCCTCGGGGCTCAGGGCGCGCCACCAGCGGTCCCCGGCGGCGTAGGCCTCCGGGCCCCAGCGGGCCTCGACCTCGTCCTGGTGCTGCGTGTGGTCGAAGCCGTCGAACATCTCCTCTGCCATGAGGTGTTCGCCTCCTTCCTTCCTCTCGATCGTGCGCCGGACCGAGGCGATCTGACGCTGCACCCGGTCCTGTTCCCGTTCCAGCAGGGCCAGGTGCGTGCGCAGGGCGTCGGTGACGTCCTGCGCACCGGCGAGCACATCGGCGATCGCGGACAACGACAGCCCGAGCCGGCGCAGCAGCAGAATCCGCTGCAGGCGCACCAGCGCGTCCTCGTCGTAGTAGCGCAGACCGCCGTGCCCGGTGCGGGAGGGCGCCAGCAGCCCGATCTGTCCGTAGTGGCGCAGCGTGCGGCTGGTGGTGCCGGTGAACCGGGTGACCTCGTGGATGGACCACTCCATCTCTCCTCCGTCCCGTCGTCGCCGGTACCCAGCATCGCAGTTGACGCGACGTCAAGGGCAAGCGGGGAAGGCCACGGCCTCCGGGCGCGGGGAGATCGCCCGGCTGTGGCACAGTACGCGGCCGCGCCGTCGGACGGAAACCGGGCGCTCCGGACACCGTCCTGCGAGCGCCCCCGGGCCTCGCGGCCGATGCTCGACGGATCGGACGGAGGCCGGTCGTCTGCACCAGGCCGCCACCGCTCCTCCCGGGCCGTCACGGAGGAGCGTCGCCGGACCCAGCGGTGGTCACCGGTGCTGGTGTCGTCCTGGAGGCATCGCGGAGCGGCGTGACCGAGGACCCCTGGACGCATTGGTAACCGGACGATTACCATTGTTGTCGTGGACGTGTTCATGGCTCTGGGCGACCCGGTGCGGCGGGCGCTGCTGCGGCGGCTTGCCGAGGGGCCCGCGCGAGTGGTCGACCTCGCGGCCGATCACGACATCAGCCGCCCGGCGGTCAGCAGGCACCTGAGAGTGCTCGGCGACGCAGGACTGGTCGCCGGGGTCACGCAGGGCCGTGAACGCCACTACACGCTGGTTCCCTCAGCCCTGGAACCGGTGGCCGCCCTGCTCGAGGAGCTCAGCGGCCGGACACCACGGATCCCGGAGCACGTCCTGGAGGGACTCGACCTCGAGGTCCGCCGCACCACCCGCGAGCGCGCCGCTGACCGGCACGTCCGCACCGAGAGGAAGGACGCAGGATGACAACGCCACAGGCCACCGGCCGGCCCGAGACCCGCCAGGACGGTGACTGGATCGTGCTCACCCGCCACTTCGGCGCTCCGATCGAGGACGTGTGGGCCGCCGTCACGGAATCCGAGCGCCTCGGGCGCTGGATCGGAACCTGGACCGGTGACCCGGCCTCCGGCAGCGTCACCTTCCGGATGACCGCGGAGGACGGCATGCCGGAGGAGGTGCACCACATCGAAGCCTGCGAGCCCCCGCGGCTGCTGCGCACGCGAGCACGCAGCGAGGGGCTGGACGGTGGGGAGCACGACTGGCGGGTGGAGATCCGGCTCACCGAGGACGACGGCGGAACGACCCTGCACTTCGGCCAGATCCTGCCGAAACCGGAGTGGGCGCACGACATCGGCCCCGGCTGGGACTACTACCTGGACCGACTGGTGGCGGCCGAGACGGGCGGGGACGTCGCCGCGATCGACTTCGGACGCGACTACTACCCCGCCCTGCTCCCCGCCTACCGGCAGCGCTTCCCGGTGACACCCGAGGAGCGGTGACACCCGAGGAGCGGGGTCACGTGCGGAGATCCGCGCAGCCTCCGTCATCGGTGCGCAACCGGCGACGGGGATCCTTCCTCGGTGTGGTGGCGCTGGTGGCCGTTCTTGTCGGCGCGATCGCCTGGACGTGGTGGCGCACGGGCGGCGACGTCGTGCCGTCGCGGGACGAGGGGGCCCAGGCGGTTCCGCTGCTGGGGATGGTGGCCGCCGCGGTCATCACCCTGGGGGTCGCCCGGCTTCTCCCGCCTCGGCTGCCCACCCCGGTGCCACGGTCGGCGGACCCGTCCGGCGTCGTGACGGAGGTGGCGTTCCTGCTGCTGTGCGCGGCGGCGTTCGCGCTCACCGCACTGGTACCCGGGCCGCCCGAGGACTACGTGCTGTGGAAGGTCGTCCTGCTGGTCCTCGTGCCCGCGGGATACCTCGCGTGGCGCCGCCGCCGCCGGGGCCCCAGCGTGGAGATCCTTCGCCCGCAGCACCGCCTTCCGGTCTGGCTCTGGGCGCTCCTGCCCGCCGCGCTGTACGTGGTCCTGACGCAGTTCGGTCCTCTGGCCCCAGCGTCGCCGACGGGATGGCCGGATCCGGTGACGCTGGTCGTCGCAGCCACCGTCACCGCTCTCACCGCCGGCGTGGGCGAGGAGCTGTTCTACCGCTACTGGATGCAGAGCCGGCTCGAGGCGTTGGCCGGGCGGTGGATCGGGATCCTGGTGACCTCGCTGGTCTTCGGCCTGGTGCACCTCGGTTCGCACGGCGCCGGTCTCGGCGTCGACCTCAGGATGACGACGGTCATTGCCTCACAGGGCGTCTTCGGCGTGGTCGTGGGGTACCTGTGGAGCCGCTACCGGCGCTTCTGGGTCTGCGTGCTCCTCCACGTCGCCGTCAACGGGACCCTGGTCGTCCTGCACCTCCTCGGCCTCGCGTGACCCGAGGGAGTTCTCGACCGCGGCACGGCCGAACCGCCTTCGACGCGGAGTGCCTGCTTCCTCGCCGGGCCGGACCCGGCACGGACAGCACTCCGCGACGCGGTCGGTGCCCTTGCGGACCACGTCGATCCTGTGCCGCGAGGCGGGCACCACGCGCGCTCCTGCCGGTTCCCGCGTCCCGATGCGACGACATATTTCACTGAGCGGTTCCGGTCCGTGGTCCGGTTCATTAGGGTCGGGTGCACCTGCGGGCGAGCGCGGATGCCTCACCAGCGCGTCGTCTGCCGCTCTCGGAGTCCTCGGCTTCCACCAGTACGCCCGGTTCCCCATGGGCCACCGAGAGATCCCACAGGCCCTGTGACGGATCAGGGGCCCGGCCACGGGCACTCCACCGGACTTCCCATGCCTCGCATGGGCGGGCGCCGACCATGCACACCACTACAACGAAGTAGGAGAGCGCGATGACCACGGTCACCAGTACCCGTTCCGGAACGACACCGCCGGCACCGTCGGCACCGCAGGGGATCGAGGGCACCGTTCGACGGTTCCCGGCCCAGCCCCTGGAGCCGACCCGGCACGGCGCCTCACCGATCGGCAACGGCGGGCGTCGTCCCAGCCGGTGGAGTCCCGAGCGGGAACGACCCGAGGACGACGAAGCGCTCGTCACCGCGGTACTGGCCACCGTCACCCACCGCTCCTTCCGGGAACGTCCCGAGGACGACGAGGTGGTCCTCACCTACACCATCGAGCCCGCCTGCCGGCGCGTGGGGTGAGGCTTCGGACCGGGCGCAGCCATGGGCGGGTCGACGGCGGTCGTCCAGCGCGCACCAAAGAATCTGCGGCAGACGAGGATGCACCCGTCCCGCGCTGCGGCACACGCACTGCCGCGGCGCGGCCGTTCCCGTTGCTCGCTCGCCGCTCCCACCGTCATGGTGAGGGCCGTGCCACGCACTCCTGGGGGAGGAGCCACGCTCAGCCCTCGTGCATGCCGTGGCCGACGGACGCAGGGCGATGCCCGTGATGCCGGACGAGGGGACGTGCCGGGTACGGGGCATGCCGGCGGATCCGCCCCGGCCCCTCGGGCGGATTCCCGTCGGGGAGCCGGCATCGACCGGGGCCTCCGCTGGCGGTGCCGCCGCCGGGGTCGGCTCAGTGCTGTCCTGAGCCGCCGGACCCGGTGCCGTACTGCCGTTCGATCGTGGCCACGCGCACGGTGTAGTCCGTGTACCAGTCACGGGCGCCTCGGTGCTGGGCGTCCACGTGCTCGGTGACCTGTTTCCACGCCCGGGCGTGCTGAGCGGTTTCCCAGTAGGACACCGTGATGCCGAAGCCGTCGGCGTTCCGGGCGCTCTCCACCGACAGGAACCCGGGTTGTTGCCGGGCCAGCTCCTCCATGCGCTGAGCGGTCTCGTCGTACCCGTCCCCGGGCGTGGACGCCGATCGCCGGCTGGAGAAGATCACCGCGGTGCAGGACGGTCGCACAGGATTCATGCTCCCAGTATCAGGGCCACCGGCCAGGACCAGGGGCACCGGCAGCGCGGAGGCACGGACGCGGGACCATGGACGCCCTGATCGGCTGCGCCGACCGCGGTGCTGCAGCGGGGACCTCCTCGACGATCGTCCCGTCCTGTGCGGGACGGCGTTGCTCAACGGCGTCCAGGTGCCGGGCGATACCCTGTGGGGGGCGCATCGGCCCGGCCGGTGCCTCGGCCGCGCAGATGAGCAGGTGCTGCGGGTCCGTCTGCGTCGACCACCCTGGCGGGAGCACCTGCGCCTGCGCCGGCGGCCCCGGCAGTTCCTCGACCGGGACGCCGAGGTCGTCGGGACGGACGGGGCGTCGCCGACTCGCTGGCGCTGCTCGGTCCGGTCGTCCTCACGGCGCCCTGCGGCATCCTGAAAACGACTCTGTTGGAGAACGTCATGACTTCCACCCGCATCGCCTTCCTCGACGTCGACGGGACGATCCTCGACCACGGCAAGGGCGTCGCCTCCTCGACCGTTGCGGCGATCCGGGGCGCGCGCGCGGCCGGGCACCTCGTGTACCTCTGCACCGGACGCGCAGCCGGGGCGATTCCTCCCCAGGTGGAGGCCATCGGCTTCGACGGTGCGATCACCAACGGCGGCGCGTATGCCACCAGCGGCGCTGAGACCGTTGTGGCGGCACCCATGCCGCCCGATGCCGTGCAGCGGCTCATCGCCTATTTCCAGGACCGCGAGATCCTCTTCTTCCTGCAGACCGATGACGCTGTCCACGCGTCAGTGCAGGTGCAGGAGAAGCTCGACAGGATGCTGCACCGCTGGCAGGGCGCCCACGGTGAGCCGGACGAGCCGCAGACCGCGCCCCAAGCCGTGCCGGGCTCCCGGGATCTCGCTGATGTCGATCTCGACCGTGTGGCGAAGGCGGTGTTCCTGGGGGATGCGGTGGACACGGTCGCGCGAGCCCAGGAGGAGCTGGGGGACCGGTTCCACGTCGTGCCCGGGAGCATGCCGTTGCCCGCCGGATCCAACGGCGAGATCGGCATGCGCGGCACCACCAAGGGGGCAGCCATCGATTCGGTGCTCGATCACCTCGGTGTCGAACGGTCGGCGGCGATCGGCATCGGGGACAGCTGGAACGACGTGGAGATGTTCGACGTGTGCGGCGTGGGCATCGCGATGGGCAACGCTGTCCCCGAGCTGAAGGCACTGGCCGACGAGACCACGACGAGTGTGCGCGACGACGGGGTGTGGAACGCGTTCCTGCGTCACGGGCTCGTCGCCGGCTAGGCGATCGTCCGGTGGGTCGGCAGGGGCGTCAGCGCACCCGGAGGTCGTCGACCATGCGTGCGATGTGCAGGGTCAGGTACGTGACCTCGTCCTCGGTGAGGGGCTCCCCCAGGCGCAGCTCCAGCACCGCCTGGAGCTTCAGGGCCGTGGCGAAAGCGTCGGGGTAGGCCTCCCTGATGGCGACGCTGAGCCGGGTGGCGCCCTCGTCCAGCTGCCGGCCGGTGTGCGCCCGGACGAAGAAGTAGCGCAGGTGGGTGATGAACCGGGCGGCGTTGATGGTGTCGCGGTCGAACGGGCGGCCGTACGCCTGCTCGAGCACCTCGAACAGCTGCGCGAAGACCCCCGTCATCTGGTAGGTGTACGACAGGTCACCGGTGGCGAACCCGGCGTTGACCAGGTGCAGGGCGATCGGCACGGCCTCCGCCTCCGGCAGCGGCTGCTCGAGGTGGGTGTTGACGTGGTCGAGGACCCGCTGCGCGACGCGCAGTTCGTCGGGGTACAGGTGGGCGACCTCGGCGCGCAACGGGTATTCGATGTCGATGCCCTGCCGCAGGCGTTTGATCGCGAAGCTGAGGTGGTCGGCCAGGCCCACCACCGTGGTCGAGGTCAACGGGGCGGCCATGTCCGTGCGGGCGATCTCCAGGGCCTGGTCGGCCAGCAGCAGGTGCTCCGGAGGGATCGCCGCGACCAGCGCCCCGAAGTTGTCGGCGTCCCGCCCGTCGTCGGGGACGAAGACCCGCACCACTTTGGTCTCGTCGATCCTCTGCCCGGGCTTGGCCTGGAAGCCCAGGCCGCGGCCGGTGAGGATGACCTCGCCGCCGGCACCGTCGCGGGCGAGGACGACGTTGTTGTTGAAGACACGCAGGACCTCCACGTCGTCCTCCTTTCTCTCGTGGTCCCGCACGCGGTGGCACGGGAACGTGCCACCGCGTGCGGTCGAACGGGCTCTACTGCAGGTGCGCCCCGTTGGTGGCGATGACCTGGCGGTACCAGTCGAAGGACTTCTTCCGGTACCGCTGAAGGGTCCCGGTGCCGTCGTCGTTGCGGTCCACGTAGATGAACCCGTAGCGCTTGCTCATCTGCGCGGTCGAGGCGCTGACCAGGTCGATGCACCCCCAGGTGGTGTAGCCCAGCAGCTCCACGCCGTCTGCGACCGCCTCGCGGGCCTGGACCAGGTGGTCGTTGAGGTAGGCGATGCGGTAGTCGTCCACCACGGTCCTCGTGCCGTCCACCTCCACCAGCTCGTCGACCGCCCCGATGCCGTTCTCCACGATGAACAGCGGCTTCTGCCACCGTTCCCAGTAGTCGTTGAGCACCACACGGAGGCCCTGCGGGTCGATCTGCCAGCCCCACTCGGAGGCCTCCAGCGTCGGGTTGGGGACCCCGCCCATGAGGTTGCCCTCCGCCGCGATCTTCTTCGCCGGGTCGGCCGTCTCGCAGATGCTCATGTAGTAGCTGAAGGACACGAAGTCCACGGTGTGGCGCAGGTCCTCCCGGTCCTGGTCGGTGATCTCCAGCTCGATCCCGTTCTCCCGGAAACGGCGCAACAGGTATCCCGGGTACTCCCCGCGGCAGTGGACGTCCCCGAAGGCGTAGCTGTCGTGGGCGGTGTGCATCGCCGCCACCACGTCGGAGGGGTCCGGGGTGAGCGGGTAGGTCGGCATGGCGATGACCATGCATCCCACCTGTGCTCCGGGGGCGATCTCACGGGCCAGCCGGGTCGCCCGGGCCGAGGCCACCAGCTCGTGGTGGATCGCCTGGTAGAGGTCCTGCTGGGACAGCTCCTCCTTCGGCGTCGGGATGCCGCCGGACAGGAACGGAGCGTGGATCACCGAGTTGATCTCGTTGAAGGTCAGCCAGTACTTCACCCGCCGGCCGTAGCGCTCGAAGAGGACCCGGCAGTAGCGTTCGTAGAAGCCGATCAGCTCCCGGGACGTCCAGCCGCCGTAGGCCCGGGCCAGGTGCAGTGGAGTCTCGTAGTGGCTGATGGTGACCAGCGGCTCGATCCCGTGCTTCTCGAGCTCGTCGAGGACCCGGTCGTAGAACGCCAGCCCCTCCTCGTCGGGGGTCTCCTCGTCCCCGCGCGGGAAGATCCGGGACCAGGCGATGGAGAAGCGGAAGACCTTGAAGCCCATCTCGGCGAACAGGGCGATGTCCTCGGCGTAACGGTGGTAGAAGTCGATCGCCTCGAGCTTGAGGTTGTCCTCCGTGGGGCCCTCGGTGGGGGGCGTCATGATGCCCTTCGGCATCACGTCCTGGATGGACAGGCCCTTGCCGCCCTCGTCGTAGGCGCCCTCGATCTGGTTGGCGGCGGTGGCCCCGCCCCACAGGAAGCCCTCGGGGAAGGTCCCGGGAAAAGTCGTCGTCATGAGCTGCTCCTTCATCTGTCGTCCATCATTCATCAGTGGTCGCCCGCCGGGGCAGGTCTCAGATCTGCACGGTCACGGCCGGCTGACCGTGCGTGACCGCGCCCTGGGCGACCGGCACCACGCCGGCGAGCTGGGCGGTGTTGGTCACGACCACGAGGGTGGTCGGGTCGTATCCGGCCGCGGCGACCGTTTCGAGGTCGACGACGGCGAGCAGGTCCCCGGTCTTCACCTGGTCGCCGCGGGTGACCGCGGGGCTGAACCCGCGCCCGTCGAGCTGCACGGTGTCGATGCCGATGTGCACCAGCACCTCCACACCGTCGGGAGACTTGATGCCATAGGCGTGCCCGGACTTCATCGCGGCCTTGACCGTGCCCGAGATCGGTGCGTAGACGTGCCCGTCGGTGGGGACGATGCCCACCCCCTTGCCCATGGCCCCGGAAGCGAACACCTTGTCGGGCACTTCGGTCAGGGCCACGGCCGTGCCGTCGACCGGGGAGAGGACCTCCACGGTGCCGGCGACCCCAGTGGCGGTAGCCGTGCCGGTGGACAGCGGGGTGCCGGCCGCGGTGGCTCCGGAGGGAGCGCCGGCCGTCGGTGCGTCCGAGGCGATGGTTGCGGTGGTGCCGGTCATGGGCCGGCCCGGCTCGACGGCGGTGTCAGCGACCTCGGCCTCGCGGGGGCCGAAGAGGAAGGTCAGGGTGAAGGCGATGACCACGGCGACGCCGGTGCCGATCAGCTGCAGGGTGAAGCTGCCGATCTGCGTGTAGGCCGGGATCGCCAGCAGCGACGGGAAGACGAACGCGTTGGCGGCACTGCCGCCGGCGGCAGCAACGGCTCCGCCGACGACACCGCCGGCGATGCCGAAGTAGAACGGCTTCTTCAGCGGCAGGTTCACTCCGTAGATCCCCGGCTCGGTGATCCCGGCCAGGAAACCGGAGAGCGCGGCCGGGCCGGCGACCTGCCGACGGGCAGCATTGCGGGTGCGGAAGAACACCGCCAGGGTGGCGGCGGCCTGGGCGAGCACGGCAGCCAGCAGCGGCCCCGTCAGCAGCGAGTACCCCTGGGTTGCGAGGTCGTTCGTGATGATCGGGATGAGGCCCCAGTGCAGGCCGAAAAGCACGAACACCTGCCAGAATCCGCCGAGGATCGCCCCGGCCAGCCAGGGGGCGACGCCGAAGGCGGCGTTGACCCCGGCGGAGATGGCCTGCGCGGCGAACGTGGTGGCCGGTCCGACGGTCATCAGCACCAGCGGGACCATGATCAGGATGGTCAGCAGCGGGGTGCTGAAGTTGCGCAGCGCCGAGGGGAGCACCTTGTCGAGGAGACGCTCCAGATAGCCCTGCAGCCAGACCGCCACGATGATCGGGATCACCGAGCTGGTGTAGTTCATCATCACCACCGGGATTCCCGCGAAGGACACCGGGGCTCCCGCCGCGCCGAGTTCCACGATCGAGGGGTAGACCAGGGCTCCGGCGATGGCCATGGCGGTGAACTGGTTGGCCCTGAACCGCCGGGCGGCGGTGATCGCCAGGAACAGCGGCAGGAAGTAGAAGATCGAGTCAGCGGCCGCAGCCAGGATGACGTAGGTCTGGGACTCCGGGTCCAGCCCACCGAACTGGGTGGTTGCGCTCAGGAACGCCTTGAGCAGGCCGGCCGCGGCCAGCGGCCAGATGATCGGGGAGATGATCGAGGAGACGAGGTCGATGAACCGGTTGAAGAGGTTGCCCCGGGGGGCTTCACCGTCCGCCGGGGCGTCCTCGCCGTTGAGGTCGGTGATCTTGCCCAGCTCGGCGTAGACCGTGGGCACGTCGTTGCCGACGACCACCTGGAACTGACCCCCGGCCCGCATCACGGTGATCACCCCGGGCAGCTTCTCCACGGCGGCCTTGTCCGCCATGGAGTCATCTCGCAGCTTGAGCCGCAGCCGGGTGGCGCAGTGCGTGGCGGAGGCGATGTTGTCCTCACCTCCTACCTCGTGCAGGATCCCTTCGGCCAACGACCGGTAGTCCACGGCAGCCATGGCAGACCTTTCTCTCCGTTTCCGGGCACAAAAAAAGACCTGAGCCGCACCACTGGTGCGGCTCAGGTCTTGCCCCGTGTCCGGGTAACAATCCTTTGCGGACAGGTACTGTCCGTCGTTGGAAGCATAAAGGTGATCGTTCTCACGTGCAAGGCCTGTGCCCACTCAGGCGCGCCGGAGTCCCGTGCGCTGCCTCCCGACGGGGTGGCCGAGTGCGGACGCCGGTGCGAGGACTCCCCTGCCGCGGCCCACAGCTGCTGGGATGGATGCCGGGGCGGGAAGCGACTCCTTCTCGTGCCACCGCATTTCACCCCATCACAGGTGCAGCAGGGGCTCCCGGTGCGGCACTCCCTGGTGCTCGCCCCGCTCCCGACCGGACGAACGCCCCGTCATGGTCGGGGCCGGAGTGCTGGAGCAACCGCGGCACTCCGGCCGTCCGCCGGGCCCGCGGCCGGCCATCCCGGGACCTCCTCCGTCGGCGTTGCCGGTGGCGGCCACGAACGGGACCCCCGCAGGCCGGCGCGGTCGTCGACCGGTGATCGACCGTGCCGCCCGTTCCACGTCGGCGGAGGTGCGGGGACCGACGGTTCCCCCACCTCCGCCGACCGGTCGCCGAGCAGCGGCCGGGATACCTTCTGCCGCGTCGTGGCGACCGTGGCCGTCACCGGTCCGCGGGCCCGGCTGCCCCCGAACCCGCACTGTCGACCCCGCTGCTCACCCGATCGGTGCAGGCGGTCGTTCCCCGCTGAGCACGGCGAGCACGTTGTCGGCGGCGAGCATCGCCATCGCGGTGCGCGTCTCCACCGTGGCGGAGCCCAGGTGCGGCACCAGCACCACGTTGTCGAGCTCCAGCAGCTCGGGATGCACCTGGGGCTCGTGCTCGAAGACGTCCAGTCCGGCACCCGCGATCCGGCCCTCGCGCAGCGCGGACGCGAGCGCCGCTTCGTCGACGATCGGTCCGCGCGCGGTGTTGACGAGATACGCCGAGCTCTTCATCGCCGTCAGCTGCTCGGGGCCTATCAGGTGGTGCGTGGCGGGCCCGTAGGGGCAGTGCAGCGACACGACGTCGGAGACGCTCAGCAGCTCGTCGAGATCGACCCGCCGGGCGCCCAGCTCGGCGGCGATCCCGGGATCGATCTCACTGCGCGACTGGTAGACGATCTCCATGCCGAAGGCCTTGGCCCGGCGCGCGGTCGCCTGACCGATGCCGCCCATGCCGACGACGCCGAGGGTCTTGCCCTGCAGGCTGCTGCCGAGCAGGAAGAACATGCCCCACTTCCAGGCCTGGCCGGAGCGGATGAGCCGTTCCCCCTCACCGAGCCGGCGGGTCGCCATGAGGATGAGGCCGAACGCGATGTCGGCTGTGGCATCCGTGAGCACGCCGGGGGTGTTGGTGGCCACGACGCCCCGTCCGGTGCAGGCCGGCACGTCGATGTTGTCGTAGCCGACGGCGACGTTCGCGACCACCTTGAGCTGCGGGCCGGCGGCGTCGAGCAGCTCGGCGTCGATGCGCTCGGTGAGCAGGCTCACGACGGCGTCGGCGCCGGCTACCCGGCGCAGGAGCTCCTCGCGGCCGATGGACTCCGGGCCCGGCCAGGCATCGACCTCGTGCGCGGCGCGAAGCTTCTCGACCGCGGCGTCGGGCACGCGTCCCGTGACGACGACCCGGCTCATGCCGACTCGATCCACTGGCACAGGCGGCCGAGGCCGTCGCGGATGTCGGGGACGTCGATCCCCGAGTAGGCGAGCCGGATGTACTGCCGGTCCTCGCCCGGCTGGCGCCGGCCGAAGTGCTCACGCGTGCAGAAGGAGACGCCGGTCTGGTGCAGCGCCGCGGTGGCGAAGTCGCCGACTGCGGTGTAGCCCAGGCGTTCCATGGCGTCGGTGACGTCGGGGAACAGGTAGAACGTCGACTGCGGTACGGCGACGTGCATGCCGGGGATGGTGTTCAGGATCTCGCACGCGGCATCCCGGCGCCCGCGCAGGACGTCGAGCATCTGCTGCACGGGTTCCTGGGGGCCGCGGAGCGCCTCGATGCCGGCCCACTGCACGTAGTGCGTGGTGCACGACTCGTCGTTGGTGTTGAGGGTGCTGAGCACCTTGGCGAGCTCGATCGGCGCGACGGCGCAGCCGAGGCGTGAGCCGGTCATGGCGAACTTCTTGCTGAACGTGTAGAGGATGACGGTGCGCTCGGCCATGCCGGGGAGCGACGCGATCGAGCTCGAGACCCCCTCGTAGCGCGTCTCGAAGTAGGCCTCGTCGGAGAGCACCCAGAGATTGTGCTCCTGGGCCAGCTGCGCGATGGCCTCGCGCTCGGCCGCCGTCGACTCGGCCGAGATGGGGTTCTGCAGGTCGTTGTAGATGATCGCGACCGTGTTCGCGGTGATCGAGGCGCGCACCTGGTCGAGGTCGATCGCGAAGCCCTCCTTCGTGGGGAGGTAGCGGTACGGCACGGCCGTGCCACCGAGGTACTCGATCTGCGACTCGTAGATCGGGAAGCCGGGGTTCGGGTAGAGCACCTCCTCGCCGGGGTTCATGACCGCCTGCAGGAACTTC
>JAPSHS010000137.1 GCA_031179495.1 Kocuria sp.
GGCCGCGACGGCGCGCACGGCGTCGAGGACGACACGGTCCCCGGCCGCGTCCCACAGCACGGCGTCGCGGGGGGTGGTGACCTCCGGGGAGGAGTACTCGGGGTGGGAGTGGTCCACGTAGAGGCGGGCGCCGTTGGGCAGGACGGTGTTCATCACGACCTGGTGCCGGCCCATGGACTCGGCCCAGGGCCCGGACTCGCGCAGGGCCTCCGCGGCGACCTCCTCGGCGGTGAGCACGGGGGCCGCGTCGGTGAGCTGGGAGGGATCGGCCTGCTCGCGGGGGACGGTGAAGCCGCGGGCGTCCACGAGCGGGCTCTCGCCGTGGTAGTCCCAGCCGGCAGCGGTGCGCCCGGCACCGAGGCGGCGCCGGACCAGGGCGGCGTAGGTGGTGACCACCTGGGTGGAGAGCACGGTCGCGTTGGCGTGCGGGTTGCCGGCGGCGAGCACGCCGTACTCGGTCTCGGCGCCCATGACGCGGCGGACGGTCATGCGGAGCCCTCCCCGGGTGCCGCGGGCGGTGCGGCGGGCCCGGCGGGGTGCGGGTCGCGGTGCAGGACCACGCGCAGGTCCGTGATGGTGTCCCCGCGGCGCCCGGAGATCCGGGCCCAGTCCTCCGGGTTGGAGGTGTTGGGCAGGTCCTGCTGCTCGTGGAACTCCTCGTCCACGGCGCGGACCAGGTGCGCGCGGGAGAGCCCGCGCACGCCGGTGGTGAGCAGGTCCTTGATGGCCTGCTTCTTGGCCCGGTCCACGACGTTGCGGATCACGGCCCCCGAGGTGAAGTCGCTGAAGTACAGGGTCTCCTCCGTGCCGTCGCGGTAGCTCAGGTGCAGGAAGCGGGTGCCGGGGCTCTTCTCGTACATCCGGGCGACCGCGGCGTCGACCAGGGCGGCGACCGCGCCGGCGCGGCTGCCGGCGGACTCGACCTCGTCCTGCCGCAGGGGCAGGTCCTCGGTGACGTAGAGGCCCAGGATCTCCCGGGCGCCCTCGGCGTCCGGACGGTCGATCCGGATCTTGACGTCGAGCCGGCCCGGGCGGAGCACGGCGGGGTCGATCATGTCCTCGCGGTTGGTGGCGCCGATGACGATGACGTTGTCGAGGCGCTCCACGCCGTCGATCTCGGTGAGCAGCTGCGGGACGATGGTGGTCTCCACGTCCGAGGACAGCCCGGAGCCGCGGGTGCGGAACAGGGAGTCCATCTCGTCGAAGAACACGACCACGGGGATGCCCTTCGCGGCCTGCTCGCGGGCGCGCAGGAAGATGGAGCGGATCTGGCGCTCGGTCTCCCCCACGTACTTGTCCAGCAGCTCCGGGCCCTTGATGTTGAGGAAGTAGCCCAGGGCCGTCCCGCGCCCGGCGCGGTCGGCGGCGCGCTCGGCCAGGGAGCGGGCGACGGCCTTGGCGATGAGGGTCTTGCCGTTGCCGGGGGGCCCGTAGAGCAGGATGCCCTTGGGCGGGGTGAGGCCGTGCTCGCGGTAGAGCTCGGGGTGCACGAAGGGCAGCTCCACGGCGTCGCGGATCTGCTCGATCTGGGGGCCGAGGCCGCCGATGTCGTCGTAGGAGACCGCCGGCACCTCCTCGAGCACGAGCTGCTCGACGTCGGTGCGCTCGATGGGCTCGAGGGCGAAGCCGGTGCGGTGGTCGATGGACACGGCGTCGCCGATCTCGGGGCGCCGGCGGCGCAGCAGCCCGGAGAGCAGCAGGACCCGCTCCTCGTCGGAGCGGCCCACGGTGAGGACGCGGTCGTGGTCGACGATCTCCTTGACGGTGGCGATCTCCCCGGTCTGCTCGTAGTCCAGGACGGCCCCGACGGTGTAGTTCTGGTCGAGCAGCACCTGGCGGCCGGGATCGCACGCGGCGAAGCTCACGAGGGGGCTCAGCGCCACGCGCATGCGCCGGCCGGCGACGAGGACGTCCAGGGTCCGCTCGGTGACGGCGGGACCGCTGCCGGTCTGCTCGCCCACGGGCGCGTGGCCGGGGTTGACCTGCACGACGGTGCCCTGGCTCAGCGGCGGGACGAGGTCGTTCTCCAGGGCGCGCTTGAGCTGCCCGATCTCGGTGCGGGTGGCGTCGAGCAGCCGCACGAGCTTCTGGTTCTGCGTCCCTGCGGCGGCCAGCTGCTTGTCGAGGGCGCGCTTCTGGTCCCGGAGGATGTTGACCTGCCGCTGGGCGGTGACCAGGGCACGGCGTGCCTGCTCGGCGTCGGCGGGCGCGGCCTGCTGGGGGGTCTCGCTCACGGGCGGTCCTCCTGGTCCTCCCCCGGGGCGGCGTCCACCGCGGCCGTGGGCTCGGCGGACGTGGTCCCGGCACCCGTGGTCCCGGGACCGGTGGCGCGGGCGGCGCGCTCGGCCAGGCCGAGGGCCTCCCGGCCGGCACGGCGCAGCTTCTTGCCGGAGACGTCGCGCTCGCCGAGCGCCACGGGGGTCCAGGCGTCGAGGTCCTCCTGGCTGTACTCGGACTTGGAGGCCCGGCGCTTGGGGGCCAGCCGCTCCGAGCCGTCGGCGAGGCGCCGGGCCGAGAGCAGGAACCCGGTGTGCGCGACCATCCGGTGGTCCGGGCGCACGGCCAGGCCCTCGACGTGCCACCCGCGCACCATCGTCTCGGAGGCGTCCGGCTCGGTGTAGCGGCCGTCGGCGCGCATCGCCTCGGCGGTGCGGGAGAGCTGGGTGACGGTGGCGACGTAGCACATCACCACGCCGCCGGGGGCCAGGGCCGTGGCCACGGCGTCGAGGCACTCCCAGGGCGCGAGCATGTCCAGGACCACGCGGTCCACGGACCCGGGCTGCTCGTACCGGCCCAGCTCCTGGGCGAGGTCGCCGATGGTGATCCGCCAGGCGGGGTGGGGTCCCCCGAACATCGTCTCCACGTTGCCGCGGGCGATGTCGGCGAACTCGGCGCGCCGCTCGAACGAGTGCAGGTGGCCCTCGTCGCCGACCGCGCGCAGCAGGGAGATGGACAGGGCGCCGGATCCGACGCCGGCCTCGACCACGCGGGCCCCGGGGAAGATGTCGGCCATCGTGACGATCTGGCCGGCGTCCTTGGGGTAGACCACCGCGGCGCCGCGCGGCATGGAGAGCACGAAGTCCTTGAGCAGCGGGCGCAGGGCCTGGTAGCGGAACCCGGCCGAGTTCTCCACCACGGTGCCCTCCGGTCGGCCGATGAGCTCGCCGTGGCCGAGCACGCCGCGGTGGGAGTGGAACTCGCCGTCGGCCGCGAGCGTGACCGTGTTCATCCGCCCGCGCTCGTCGGTGAGCTGCACGCGCTCCCCGGCCCGGAAGGGGCCGCGCCGGTTGACGGCGCCCCGCGGTGCGGCGGGGGAGGGGGTGGCGGTCTGGTCAGCGGTTCCGGTCATCGGCTCACTTTCACGGGAGGGCGTTCTGGGGCTGGGTCGTGCGGGGGCACCGGGCGGCGGCCCGGCGGGACCGTGGGTCCTCTCCCCCATTGTGTCACCGTGGCACGGGGTGTCGCCGCCGGGGCGGGCCCCACCGGCTCAGCCGGTCAGCAGGCGCTCGAGCGCCGCGCTGCGCAGCACCCCCGCGGGCGCGCCGCCGGGGCCGGTGACCACGTAGCGGGGATGGTCCGTGCGGGCGAGCACGCGCAGCAGTGCCTCCCCCTCCAGGTCCCCGTCCAGCACGGCGTCCTCGGGCAGGTGCTCCAGCACGGCCGTCAGCGGTGTCCGTGAGCGCCGGTCGCCGGGCACGGCGTCGGCGGCGGCGGGCACGAGCAGTCCCACGGGCCGGCCGCCGGCGTCCACGGCCACCACGTGGGGGACGGCGGCGCCCGTTCCGGGCGCCCGGGCGCCGAGGTGGGTGGTGACGATCCGGTCGGTGTGGGCCAGGGTGGCGTCGGCGGGCACCACGAGGGCGGCCTCGGCGAGCGCGGCGGCGCGCACGCCGTGGAGCCGGGAGAGGACCCGGGCCGAGCGCAGCGAGGCGCCGGCGCCCTGCCACATGAAGGCGGCGATCAGGACGACCAGCACCAGGGCCGCGGCCTGGCGCCACAGTCCCGTGGCCGCGGTCCCGGCCAGCAGGGCCACGGCGAGGACGCGCCCGGCCCAGGCGGCCACCACGGTGCCGCGGTGCTCCCGGCCGGTGAGCGCCCACACGACGGACTCGACGACGCGGCCGCCGTCCAGGGGCAGGCCGGGCAGCACGTTGAACAGGCCGACGATGAGGTTGGCCCAGGTGGTGAGGTCGAGCAGCACCCAGCCCAGGGTCGGGGTGGGCTC
>JAPSHS010000138.1 GCA_031179495.1 Kocuria sp.
GGAGCGGCTCAGCCGGCGAAGCCGTGCCGCAGGTGCTCGACCGCCGTGCGCAGCAGCCGCTGCCAGGCGCGCCGGCTGCCGGGGGTGTCGGCCGCGCCGGTCTCCCTCTCCCACTGCTCGAAGGTGACGACCATCGCGTTGATCAGGGAGCCGGCCAGCAGCGCCACGGTGAACGGATCGGCCTGCGGGTTGCGCCGGGTCACCTCGGTCGTCAGACGGGCCGTGACGCTCTGCAGCACCTCGTGGCGCCACAGCACCGTGGCGGGGTGGTCCTCGCTGGTGCCCACCAGCCGGGCGATGTGCGACAGGGACCGGACCAGCGCGGTCCGCTCGATCACGTCCGCCAGCTGCTCGAAGACGGCTCCCGTGCTCGGAGCAGCGGGAGGGGGCGTGGCGTCGGCGATCTCGACGAAGTCGTCGACGACGACCCCCAGCAGCTCGCTGAGCCGGGCGTAGACGGCGTCGTCGACGGAGGAGAAATGGTTGAAGATCGTCCGCCGCGAGACGCCGGCGCGCTCGGCGAGGTCCTCGACGGTGAAGTGGCCGAGGCCCCGCTCCTCGGCGAGGGCGGCGGCGGCGTCCAGGATGGCGCGGCGGTTGGCGGACTTGACCTGGCGCCGGCGGTCGTCGGATTCGAGCACTTCGTTACACTAAGTGCAATGTTGCACTCCGTGCAATTTCTCGGAGCCCGGGCCGTGACGGGTGCGCACGTCCGTGATCGGCGTCGCGAGCACCCCGCTCCGGCGAGGACGTCACCCCTTCGCCGCTCCTCCTGTGCGCCGGGGTCTTCGTGGAGCTCGGTACGACACGACGTGGCCGGTCCCGGAGCGCCTATCACTGAGCAGGTGGAAGGGCTAAGCTCCTGCCATGGCACGATTCAGTCCTCTGGAGTGGCCGGTCCTCCGGCAGATCCGTTCGGGCGACCTGCTCGGTCGCGGCCCGGCGGTGACCTCGGAGCGCACCCGGTCCACGGCCCCGCGCACGAGCACCGCGGACCGGGTCGTGCAGAGCGTCTGTCCCTACTGTGCGGTCGGTTGCGGCCAGCGGGTGTACGTCAAGGACGAGAAGGTCGTCCAGATCGAGGGCGACCCGGACTCGCCGATCTCCCGTGGCCGCCTGTGCCCCAAGGGCTCGGCCAGCGAGCAGCTCGTCAACGCGCCGGGCCGGCAGACCGAGGTGCTCTACCGTGCGCCCCGGGCCACCGAGTGGCAGCGCCTGGACCTGGAGACCGCCCTCGAGATGGTGGCCGACCGCGTCCTCGAGTCCCGCCGCAGCGGCTGGCAGGACGCCGACGAGCAGGGCCGTCCGCTGCGCCGCACGATGGGCTTCGCCGCCCTGGGCGGCGCCACGCTGGACAACGAAGAGAACTACCTGATCAAGAAGCTCTTCACCGCCGCGGGAGCGATCCAGATCGAGAACCAGGCCCGTATTTGACACTCCGCCACGGTTCCCGGTCTGGGAGCCTCGTTCGGTCGCGGTGGCGCGACGCAGTCCCTGCAGGACATGGCCAACGCCGACTGCATCGTCATCCAGGGCTCCAACATGGCCGAGTGCCACCCCGTGGGCTACCAGTGGGTGACGGAGGCCAAGGCCCGCGGCGCCCGGATCATCCACGTCGACCCGCGCTTCACCCGCACCTCGGCCGTCGCTGACAAGCACGTCCCGATCCGGGCCGGCTCGGACATCGTGCTCCTCGGCGCGCTGATCAACCACGTGCTCACCCATGACCTGTGGTTCGAGGAGTACGTCCGCGCCTACACGAACGCGGCCACGATCGTGAACGAGGACTTCCGCGACGCCGAGGACCTCGACGGGCTGTTCTCCGGGTTCGACCCGGAGACCGGTCAGTACGACGTCTCGTCGTGGGCCTACGACGAGAAGGAGGACGGGTCCGGGGACGACGACGGCACGGTGGACGCGCCCGCGGGCGATCCCGAGGACGGGGCCGAGGCGGTGGACGAGGCCGCCGGGCAGCAGCTCGGCAGCGGCGGCGCCCCGATGGAGCACGCCCGCATGCAGCGCGACGACACCCTGCAGGACCCCCGGACGGTGTTCCAGATCCTCAAGCGGCACTTCGTGCGCTACACCCCGGAGATGGTGCAGGAGGTGTGCGGCATCGGCCCCGAGGACTTCGCGTACCTGGCCCGCTCCATCACGGAGAACTCCGGGCGCGAGCGGACCACCTGCTTCGCCTACGCCGTGGGCTGGACCCAGCACAGCCTGGGCGCGCAGTTCATCCGCACCGCCTCGATCCTGCAGCTGCTGCTGGGCAACATGGGCCGTCCCGGCGGAGGGATCATGGCCCTGCGCGGGCACGCCAGCATCCAGGGCTCGACCGACATCCCGACGCTGTTCAACCTGCTGCCCGGCTACCTGCCGATGCCGGTGGCCGGCACCCACGACACGTTCGACGACTACCTGTCCGCGATCGCGTCGAAGAAGCAGAAGGGCTACTGGGCCGAGGCCGACGCCTACACGACGAGCCTGCTCAAGGCCTGGTGGGGGGACGCCGCCACCGCGGACAACGACTGGGCCTACGACTACCTGCCGCGCCTCACCGGGGCCCACGGCACCTTCCAGACGCTGACGAAGATGCTCGACGACGAGGTGGAGGGGTACTTCATCCTCGGCCAGAACCCCGCGGTGGGGTCCTCCAACGGCCGGATGCAGCGGATGGCCATGTCCCACCTCAAGTGGCTGGTGGTGCGGGACCTCAACCTCATCGAGTCGGCGACCTGGTGGAAGGACGGGCCGGAGATCGCCTCGGGCGAGCTGCGCACCGAGGACATCGAGACCGAGGTGTTCTTCCTGCCGGCCGCCACGCACGTGGAGAAGTCGGGCACGTTCACCCAGACCCAGCGGCTGCTGCAGTGGCGCCACCAGGCCGTGGCGCCGCCGGGCGAGTGCCAGAGCGAGCTGCAGTTCTTCTTCGACCTGGGCCGGCGGATCCGGGAGCGGCTGGCCGGGTCCGAGGACGAGCGCGACCGCCCGCTGCTCGACCTCACGTGGGACTACCCCGTCGACGAGCACGGTGAGCCGGACCCCGAGGCGGTGCTCGCCGAGATCAACGGCCGCCACCTCACCGGTCCGGACGCCGGGAGGCCGTTGTCGTCGTACACCGAGATGCGCGCGGACGGCTCGACCGCCGGCGGCTGCTGGATCTACACCGGGGTCTACGCCGAGGGCGTCAACCGCGCCGCCCTGCGCAGGCCCGGCCAGGAGCAGGACGCCGCCGCGCTGGAGTGGGGCTGGGCGTGGCCGGCCAACCGCCGTCTGCTCTACAACCGCGCCTCGGCCGACCCGGAGGGCCGGCCCTGGAGCGAGCGCAAGAAGCTCGTGTGGTGGGACGAGGAGCAGGACCGGTGGGTCGGGGACGACGTGCCCGACTTCCCGCTGCACCTCGCCCCGGGCACCCGCCCCGACCCCGACGTCGGGGGCGCGGCCGCACTCGCCGGCGACGACCCGTTCATCATGCAGGCCGACGGCAAGGGCTGGCTGTACGCGCCCAAGGGCGTGCTGGACGGGCCGCTGCCCACGCACTACGAGCCGCAGGAGTCGCCGGTCGCCAACGCCATGTACGCCCAGCAGCGCAACCCCTCCCGGGTGCTGTTCGCCCGCCAGGACAACCTCAGCGCCCCGAGCGCCGGGGAGCCGGGGGCGGACGTGTACCCCTACGTGTTCACCACGTACCGGCTCACGGAGCACCACACCGCCGGCGGCATGAGCCGGTGGCTGCCGTACCTCTCGGAGCTGCAGCCGGAGATGTTCTGCGAGGTCTCGCCCGAGCTCGCCGCCGAGTGCGGGCTGGAGCCGTACGGCTGGGCCACGATCGTCTCGCCCCGGGCGGCGATCGAGGTGCGGGTGCTCGTCACCGAGCGGATGACCCCGCTCGTGGTGGGCGGGCACACCGTGCACCAGATCGGACTCCCGTACCACTGGGGCGTGGGCGACGACGCCGTGGTCAGCGGCGACTCCGCGAACGACCTGCTGGGCCTGACGCTGGAGCCCAACGTGCAGATCCAGGACTCCAAGGTCGGCTCCTGTCACATCCGGCCGGGCCGCCGGCCGCGGGGTCCCGCACTGCTCGACCTGGTCGCGGAGTACCAGCAGCGTGCGCACGCCACCGTGGAGACCGGCAACACCCGGATCGACGCCGCCGGCGCCGCCCCGGCGGCGGACTCGAGCACGGACCCGACCACCGACCCGACGAGGGAGCACTGATG
>JAPSHS010000139.1 GCA_031179495.1 Kocuria sp.
TCGTCATCGGCCTGGGCTCGGGGGCGGCCCAGACGATCGCGGGCGACCTGATCCTCACCGAGGTCGCCCCGGAGCAGGCCGGCGCGGCCTCGGCGATCTCCGAGACCGCCTACGAGCTGGGCGCGGGACTGGGCGTGGCCGTGCTGGGCACGGCGGTCACGGCCGGCTACGCCCACCGGGTGACGCCGCCGCCGGGACTGGACGCGGAGCAGGCCGCCACCGCGTCCGAGACCCTGGGCGGGGCGGTCGACGTCGCGACGGCCGTGGACCCGGCGGCGGCCGAGGAGCTGCTGGCCTCGGCGGTGGCCGCCTTCGAGGCCGGGGTGCACCTGTCCGCCGGGATCGGCGCCGTCCTGCTGGGCGGGACCTCCGTCGTCGTGACCCTGCTGCTGCGCCGCGTGCCCCGGCTGCGCCGCCGGTAGCCCCGCGGGACCCCGCTCAGCCGCCCAGGCGGGCCGTGACGTGGCGCTCCACCCGGGCGAGGTCGCGGGGGTTCGGCGCGCTGTCCCGGAACTGCTCGAGCAGCACCTCGACGTGCTCGCGGACCTGCCGCTCCACGGCGGGGTGCACGGTGGCGGAACCGATCCGGGCGGCGAGGTCGACGAGTGCGCACAGGACGCTGACGTGCCCGGTGGCGTGGGGGCGGATCTGGTCGAAGGGCATGTCCACGATCTCGTCGAGCCCCACCACGCCGTACCGGAGGCGGTGCACCCCGTCCACCACCACCGTGTCGCCGGGCAGCGGGCGGGAGACGGCCGCGACGATCCCCGCCGCGACCTCCTCGATGGCGTTGACCGCGGTGTAGGGGTCGTTCGTGCTCGGCGACAGCGCCCGCACCGCCAGCTCCACCACCTGCTGCTCCGCGAAGCGCACGTCCTGGTCCGCCGAGCGGGAGTCGCCCAGCGCCACGGTGCGCCGCAGGCGGTCCGCCAGCTCCTCCGCCCGGTGCTCGGGCCAGACCCGGAACAAGGGCTCCCCGGACAGGACGTGGTCGCCCACCCGCGGGACCAGCTCCACGAACACGTCCTGGTCGGCGGCGAACGAGCCCAGGCGCTCGAGGTCCACGGTGATGACGTAGCCGACGACGCCCGCGCTGACCTGCCCGCCGCCGCGCCGGCCGCCGGCGGAGCGCACCAGCTCCTCGGGCCTCTCCTCCGGGTGCCACCGGTCGATCACGGCCAGCAGACGGCGCCGCACCCCGTGCACGAGGGTGTCCACCTGGACGGAGTCGGCGATGTGGTGGATGAAGTACACGACCAGTGCCACGTCGGCCACGGCCAGCACGACGGCCAGGTTGACCGCCAGGTGCGGGACGAACGGCTGCGCCAGGTCGTCGGATGCGGAGCGGATCGTGCGCAGCACCAGCAGGCTGTAGATGAAGGTGGAGACCAGCACGCCCAGCACCACCTGGTTGCCGCGGTCCGCCATGAAGTTGCGCACCAGGCGCGGGCCGTACGTGGAGCTGGCCGTGGCGACCACCGAGATGGTGATGGAGAAGGCGGTCGCGGCCACCGCCAGCATCGACCCGCCGATGGCCGAGAGCATCCCCCGGGACCCGTCGATGCCCACCGCGTAGAGCCACGAGATCCAGGGCGAGTCCAGGTTCTCGGGCAGCCACCGGTCCACGGCCACCACGGACTGGGCCAGCACCACGGCGGCCACCACGCACACAGCGGGGACGAACCAGAACTGGTCGAACACCCGGGTCCACGAGCCGGACAGCTTCTCCATGGGGCCCAGCCTAGGAGACGGCCCGGGCACCCGGACGCGGACCCGCCCGCCGGCCCCTCCGCCCGCTACGCGGGACCGTCGGGGCGCCGCTCCTCCGGCCCGTCGTCCCGCCGGAGGAAGCGGAGCACGCGGACCCCGATCATCCCCGCCCAGATCAGCAGGAGCAGGAGGACCAGGACGCTGAACGGCCCGTCCTCCGAGGACCAGGTGAGCAGCTGGCCCCCGACCAGGAGGACCGCGGTCGCCGAGAGCAGGAGGAGGGCGGTTCGCTCGCTGCGTCTGTCGGACATGGTGGCTCCTGCCGTTCGGTGTCCCGGTGCAGGGATCCTCGCACATCGCCGGCCCCCCGTCCCGCCCTGCGGCCGGGGGCTCCGTGACCGGGCTCCTGCGGATCGGCCCCGCCCCGGATACCGTGGAGTGGTCACCGACCGAGAGGACTCCCCGAATGCGCCTCACCATCCCCGCCGCGGCACTGCTCGCCCTCGCGCTGACCGGCTGCGACGATCCCCGGGAGGACGTGGCGAACACCCCCGCGACGTCCCCCACGGTCTCGCCCACGAGCACCTTCAGCCCGCCTCCGCCCGTCACCACCACACCCACGCCCGACGGCCTGCCCAGCGATCCGCAGATCGGGTCCGAGGCGCCGGCCCCGGACCAGCCGGGCCCCGAGTCGGTGCCCACCCCCTCCGAGCAGCTCGAGGACGAGTAGCCGGCGTCCGGTGCGGTCCGCTCCCGGACCGTGCCGGACGCCGGCGGACGTCCCCGCTCCGCCCGGCACGGCGCCCGAGGACGGGGACGGCGCACCACTGCGCACGAGGACGACGCACGGACACGACGAAAGTGCAGGAGGCCCGGACAGACGTCTACTCCTGGGCTTCCGGAGCAACACACACGGCCCGGTCGCGGACTTCGGCCTGAACATGCAAGAACATGGGGATATCCCTCTTCCTTGGAAGGCACCCCCATGCACGAGAACACCGCTCTCGTTCCCCGTCCCCGCTGGGCCACCCGTCAGGAGATGACCGACCCCGAAACGGTCACCAACTCGCGGGAGCTGCCGGCCCGGTCCCTCGCCGGCCCGTCGCCCGTGGCCCTCCTGGAGACCTGGGAAGTCATCACGACCCCGGACGGGACCTACGCCCACCCGGACGGCGTGGTCCTCCACATCGGCCACGAGGCCTGGACCGTGGAGCAGGCCAGGGCGCTGCGCGACCGCATCGGCGAGGCGCTCGGCCTCCTGGAGTAGGCGCGCTCCCCGGTCCCGGGACGACGCCGCGCACGACCACGGGGCTCACCCCGGCAGCACACCTCCTGGGCCCGCGCAGAACGAGAGCGCCCCCGCCCGGGAGAGGGCGGAGGCGCTCCGCTGCGCCTGCGGCGCATGGTGCGGACCGGGTCCGCCGGGGAACGGACGACCGGGCCGCGGCACCCGCGTGAGCCGGTGCCGCCCCAAAGCTACCAGCCGGTAATCGCATCGCCCGCAGTCCGCGCGGGTGCATGGATCACCGGGAACCCGGAAGGGCCCCGGCCCGCGCCGCCGGAACACCGCGGGCGCCGCTCCGGACGACGCCGCTCCACGGGCGGGCTCGGGCACGAGGAAGGGCCCCACTCCCCGGCGGTTGCCGGGAAGCGGGGCCCTCCTGTGCGGTAGGCCCCGTGGGGCTCGAACCCACGACCCATGGATTAAAAGTCCACTGCTCTACCAACTGAGCTAGAGGCCCGCGCCCCGTCGGCCGGCACAGGGCCCGGCCGGTCCGGAGCGGGCACCACTCTACCGCACGGTCCCCGGTGCCCCGGGGCGCCGTCCCCGGGGCACCGGGCCCCCGGGACGGCCCGCCTAGAGTGGGCACCAGCACCATGACACCGACCCCGACCCCGACCGGAGGACCATCCGTGCCGCACCCGAGCACCGAGGAAGAAGAGCGCGCCGAGACGGGGGTCTTCGGCCCCTCGGCCGTCACCGCGTACCTCGAGCAGGTGGTGGAGCAGCTGCGGGACGAGCGCGGCGGCGCACCGAGCACCTCCATCCCGGCCCTGGCGCAGGCGGACCCGGAGCCCTTCGGCATCGTCATCGCCACCGCGGACGGCCACGTCTACGAGGCGGGGAGCACGCAGGACGAGTTCAGCCTCCAGTCGATCTCCAAGGCCTTCACCTACGCCCTTGCCCTGTCCGACCTCGGGGCGGAGGCCGTGCACGCGAAGATCGACGTGGAGCCCAGCGGGGACGCCTACAACGAGATCTCGCTCCAGCCCGGGACCGGGCGCCCCGCCAACCCGATGATCAACGCCGGGGCGATCGCCTCCACGTGGCTGGTCCCGGACAGCGACCGCGACCTGCGCCGGGACCGGATCCGCGAGGCCTACTCGCGCTGCGCGGGCCGGGACCTGGCGATCAGCCCCGAGGTCCTCGCCCAGGAGCACGACGCCGGGGACCGCAACCGCGCCCTCGGCTACCTCCT
>JAPSHS010000140.1 GCA_031179495.1 Kocuria sp.
GTGGTGGCGTCCGCCCAGAGGATCTTCTGCTCACTGACCCGGTAGGGCTGCGGGCGGTTCGAGGTCGTCATAGAGTCTCCTTCTCTCCCTCCGAACCACTCAGTTTTCCAGATCTCCCCGACTTCCGGCTCCTGGCCGGCCAGGGCCTGCCGGCTCGGCGCCGACGGCGAGTCCTGGAACAGCCCCGACGACGCAGCACCCTCCACGGCTCGTCCCGCGGCCGTGATGCGCCCACGACGGGGAGGCCCCCGGACTGGCGCACGCCGCTTCCCCCGTCCGGGGCGTGTGGAACGCAGCTCGGCGCCGCCCGCGGCCGCGATGACGGCGTCGGCGGTGCTCCGCTCGAGGCAGGGGCCAGGTCGGTCGTGGACCGGAAGAAGGTGTCCCGCGCCTCCGATCGAGGTGGCCGCAACCAGTGCTGTCCCCATCTCCTCACCGTGCACCGGGAGCGCGTGGCCCCTGCGCTCGCCCGCCGCGCCCGGTGGAGGCTCCGGGACGGTGCGGGCGCGTCGTCGCACGGTGCCGTGCGGCGGAACCCCCGGACCCGGCACGGCCCTCCTGCGCAGGACGCGGAGTCCGTCGCACAGGCGCCCCGTCGACGGTCCGGTGCGGAGCTCGACCACCCGGAGGAAGGGGAACACCGCTGTGCGTCCGACGCCGACCACCGCCCCACCCGGCACCCGGTACCCGCGACGACGATGCCCAGGCCTCGACGTAGGCCGCCGGGCGCTCACCGGTGTGCGTGGAACCGGCCGCCACCGGCTCAGCCGGCATGACCTCGCGCACAGGTGGTGCGGTGCGTACGTTCCCTTATGTTGCGCCGTCCTCCACCCGCCTTGTGGTCACTTGTGGGGTGCGGCGCCCGCCGACCGGGCTCGGGCGCCCGGTCGCCGGTACGCTCACCGTGGTCGGCCGGTGGTGTGCACCGGCAAACAGAGCTTCAAGGGAAGGAACCCCGTGGGTAGGCAGAACTGTGTGAGCGCGACGGACGGTCGGGGACGGCGGCTGGAGACATCCGTGCTGGTCCTGTCCGTACTGGCCCTGACGGGCTGCGGCCTGGGCGGCGGTTCCGGGCCGGACGCGCCCCCGGCGAGCAACTCCGGCTCGGTCGCGCTCGCCCCCTCCCACGGTGGGCTGCGGGGCGGCAACCTCGTCCTGGCGGACACCGGTGAGGACACCGAGGGCCCGATCACCGCGCGCTTCGGAGAGGCCGAGGTCGAGTGCGAGTTCGACGACCGGTCCGCCCGCCACGCCTGCCTGGCCCCCGCGCGGGAGAGCCCCGGTGCGGTCGAGGTCTCCTTCGCCGCCGGCGGGAGCGAGGTCGGGGAGAAGACCGCCTACACCTACACGACGCACGGCACGCAGGACACCCCGGTCCTGACGGTGGACACGGAGACCGTGCGGCGCAACGCGGAGGAGATCCGGGCCGACTTCCCGCGGGGCGTCCAGCTGGGCGCGGTGCTGAAGAACGGCGAACCCGTGGACGTGTTCGGGAAGGTCATCGAGGACGCGGCCGACGTCGACTACCTCTTCGTGCCCAAGCTCGACGACGCCATCGCCCTGCGCGAGGCAGGCGTCGAGTCGAAGATCGCTGTGCTCTACGTCGCCCAGGTGGAGGACATCCCCCTGCTGATGCACTACGACGTCGAGGTCGCCGCGACCGACCCCGCGTGGGTCGAGGCGGCTGAGCAGGTGCTGTCCACCACGGGCGGGACGCTGAAGGTCCACCTCTGGGTCGACACGGGCATGGGTCGGGAGGGCGTGGTGCCCGAGGACGCGCTCCCGCTGGCCCGGGCCGTCGAGGACGCCCCGCACCTGGAGCTCGCCGGCATCGCCACGCACTTCTCCACGGTCACCGAGGACGACATGGCGGCCATCGAGCGCAACGACTCGGCCAACACCACGGTGGCCCAGAAGAACCGCTTCGACGGCGCCGTCGCCTCGATCCGCGACGCCGGGCTGGGGCAGGACGCCCTGATCCACGCCGGAGCCAGCGACGTGCTCACCAATGAGATCGAGCCGCTGTACTACGACCTCCTGCGGGTCGGCGGCATGTTCTTCGGCAGCAGCGCGCCGGAGGACCGGGTCTACTCCTGGACCACGGAGCTGAACCAGGTCAAGACGCTCCCGGAGGGCTGGTGCATCGACTACGAGTGCACCGAGCCGACCACGTCGCCGAAGAAGGTCGGGCTGATCAACCACATCCCGTCCCGGGAGAGCGAGCTGACGTACACCGTCGGCGGCCGGCAGGTCCCGGTGCTGCTCGACCACGGCACGGTCGTGACCCTGGACCTGTCGGAGGTCCCGGACGCGGCCGCGGGTGACGAGGTCGTCATCGACTTCAGCGCGGACGCCTTCCACATGCTCGACGCGGCAGCGCCGCTGCCGGTGACGACCACCGGCGGGTGACCGGAGCCGTCAGGGACGCGCGAGGGCGTCCTCGACGTCGTGGTCCAGGACGTAGTCCGCGTGGAACTCACGAACCAGCTCGCGGGTGCGGACGGCCTGACGTGCGGACGTGCCGGGCCGCACGGTGATGTCGACGTAGACCACGGGCCGGCCGCAGGAGGACTCGAGCCGGGCGCGCAGCCGCTCGGCCCGGTCGTCCCCGGCCTCGCACGTTCCCGTGCCCACCAGGACCAGGGCGCGCTCGAAGTCGGGCTCGGCGGCCAGCCACCGCGTCATCATCGCGGGCAGCCGCGACTGCAGCGCGGAGAGCCCGACCACGGCGGTCGCCGTGCCGGCCAGCCAGGCCCCTGCGGCGGAGACCGCCACCGAGGTGATGAGTTTCATGTTCTCCTCCTCCCGCGTGCCGCGGCCCGGGGATAGTCACTCGGAAACCGCGCACCGGGCGGATCGTCGGACGGTGGCACCGTGCCGGCCCTGCGCGGGCCGGTGGCACCACCGTAGTGAGGTGAACACCAGGAGAACAGTGTCTATTCCGTGGGCAACGAGCGTCGGCCGCGCCCGGCTCGTTCCCCGTGGCGTGGGGCGGCAGGGCGGGGACCCGGTCACCACGGTGGACGGGCCGGTCATCGAGGGGACGGTCATGTCGGCCACCCCCGGTCGCATGCGCACAACGCACTGGTCAGAGCGGTTTTGTGTCCTGGTCGTGATGGCGGGCACAGCGGACCTCGGGTAATTTGTGATTGCCAACACTTCCACCGCGAAAGTGAGAGACCAGATGAACAAGACCGTTGCCGGCGCCGCCCTGATCGGCGGCCTGGGGCTCTCCGCCCTGGCGGGTGCTCCTGCCTCCGCCCTGTCGTTCCCCCTGTTCGAGTCCTGCGAGGCCGCCGCGGGTGCAGGCGTCTACAACATCCCGGTGGAGGACCCGCGCTACACCGCCGCTCTCGACACCGACTCCGACGGGATCGCCTGCGAGAATTCCGCCTACGCCTACGTTCCCCTGCCCCCGGTCGGTGACGTCCCGATCGGGGAGGTCCCCCAGATCGAGCAGGTGCCGGTCGGCGGGGCGGACACCGGTGTGGCTGTCCCAGCCGAGCAGGACGGCTCCGCCACCGTCGCCGTCGGTGCCGCCGCGCTGGCCGCGGTGGCCGGTGGAGCGGTGCTCGTCCGCCGCAGGTCCGCCCGCGCCTGAACCGGGCAGGTGACGAGGGCCCCTGCACCACGTGGTGCAGGGGCCCTCACGCTGTCCGCGGGACGGTGACCCCGGACGGCTTCCCGGGGGTCCGACCTGCGGGAATCCGGTGCTTTCCGGGGGTGTCGGCCGGGTTCGTGCCCGGCGTCGGGAGCACCCGGCGCACGTGCGTGCCGCGTCGATCAGCAGTCCCGTCGGGGTGTCCTGCCGGCGGGCGTCCCGTGCGTCCGCGGCGGACCCGTCGAGCAGCGCCGCCCCACGGCAGGCACGCCGCTCCGGGACCACGTCGGTGCGCTGAGGCACAATGGGTTCCAGGGCGGACACGCCCCCGCGAAGGCGCTGGAGAGGTCGGGATCGATCATGTGGGAATGGCTCGTCGACAACGCCTGGCTGTTCTGGTTGCTGGCGATGATCGTGCTGGCGGCGATCGAGATGCTGACCCTGGACTTCCTGTTCCTCATGATGTCCGCGGCGGCCCTGCTGGCGTTCGCCCTGAGCTGGGTGACGGACAGCTTCGTCATCCAGGTGGTGGCGTTCGCCCTCGCCTCGG
>JAPSHS010000141.1 GCA_031179495.1 Kocuria sp.
CCATGAAGGTCTCGGCCGCGCCGGAGACGTTCATGGTGACGGTGGCCTGGGTGCCGTGGACATCGACCATGACCTCGCCGGTGGTGCCGGAGTTGTTGAGGGCGCCCAGGGCGGCCTGCGAGGACCAGGAGTCCTGGCCTTGGTCAGCGGCCAGTGCGGGGGCCGCCGAGAGGGCCAGGGCGCTCAGGGCCAGGGTGGGAACGGCAAGCAGACGCATCTTCGTGTTCATGATCGGTTCCTTCGTCGTGCCGGGGGTGCACACGGGACGTGTGCATGGGGGGTTCGGAGCCGATCACCCCCCGGACGGGTGGTCCGGGGAAAAACTTTCGGGGAAAGTTCCACCCCGACCCTCCCGGTCCGCGGAAGTGCTGAGGCGGTCCGCGCCCGGAGCCTGCCCCGAGACCGTGCCGTCGGCCCGGGGCATCCCCTCGTTCGGCCCGCTCCTCCGGGTGTCAGCGCCGGCGGACCCATCCGTGCCGTGGTCGGTGGCGAACAGTGGTCGTGAGGAACTCTCGTCCGTCGCCGGCCTCCGGATGTCACGGCCGGACCCTGCCGGGGCGCCGGCCCGGCATGACCCCTCCGGGGCCGGGGCGGCACGCATCGGCGTCGATGGCGGACCAGCGCAGGGCTGTGGCAGTGTTCACCCGGAGCATGTTCCCGCCCCCTTCCTCGACGGGGCACCGGCGTCGGAGGGACGAACAGGAGGATCCGGTGACCCAACCCCGCGGCGGCCGGGGAGATCGCCAGGACGGCCCGCTGGGCACGGCCAAGGCCAGGATCCGCGATGGACTGCACCGACTGCGCACAGCACGGGGGGTGCGGTCGTGAACGGCGTTCATGACCGCCGCGCGGACACCGGCGCCCTGCACGAGCTGGCCGCCCTCTACGCCGTGAACGCCCCGGAGCCGGCCGAACAGGCCGCCTTCGAGCACCACCTGCCAGGATGCCCCCGGTGCCGGACGGAACGGGCCGACCATGCCGAGGTCACCGCCCACCTGGCAGAGGCGGTGGCGCAGGACCCTCCGCCGGCCCTGCGTGCCTCCGTGCTGGAGGCCATCCGCAGCGCCCGGCCCCTCCCTGCTGTCCCGGACGAGACCCCGGCCGGGGGCGGAGCGGCCCCGGCCGACACGGGAGCGATCATCAGGACCGTTCCCGCAGCGGAGTGCTTCTCCGGAAGCACCACCGGCCGCCCCGGGGCCGGGATCGTGTCCCTGGACGCCCGTCGGCGCCGCCGTCGAGGTCTGAGGCCGGCAACCACATGACCGCACCGATCCTGCCGCGCAGGAGAGCCCGGAGGCCAGAGAGCACCCTGCCGCAGCGGCGAGAGGTGGGCGAGCCGCGGCGTGCGGGCCCGCTCGCGCGCGTGGTGCGAGGCGTGATCGCCGGCCTCCTCTCCGCATCGCTGGCGGCGGCCTCCCACCATGCCGTGAACACGGCGGCACCGGACCCGGTGGTCGTGCTCCTCTCGGCAGCCCTTGCGGTGGGGGTGTGCGTGCTGCTGGCGGGTCACCGGATGGGTCCGGTGCGGCTGGGTTCTGCGGTGGCGCTCAGCCAGGGGGTCCACCACCTGCTGTTCTCCCTGTCCGGTGGGAACACCGGCGGGGTCGGACCCCGCTTCCCGCGCGGGGCCGAGCCGGTGCCCGGGCACACCCATGCTCCACCGGGGACGGTTCCCGGCGACCTCTCCTCGGCCGAGACCGCCCACTGGTCGATGCTGCTGCTGCACCTGCTGGCCGCGGTCGTGACCTACCTCCTCCTGCGCCACGGGGAGAGGGCGTGGTGGTCGCTGGTCGATGTGCTGGGCGCACCGATCCGCCGGCTGCTGGCAGTGGCGCTCCCCCGGGTGCCGGCCCCGCGCCCCCTGGACCGGCCGGGCCGCCCCATCCGGCACGCCGTCCAGGACCTGGGGTGCGCTCTGGAGACCATGACCCCGAGGGGCCCGCCCGTCCCGGTGCTGTGAGTCCTTCCCCCTGCCCGTTGCGGGCAGCGGCACTCCGCCGCTGCCCGGGGCAGGGGTCCCCACACCCTTCTCGAGGGACCGGCCGTCCCCACCGGTTTCCGCCGGTGCGACGCAGCCCGTTCGTTGCACCACGGCGTGCGGTCCGCGCATGGTCACCGCCGGCTCCCCTCGACCTCTCCGACAGGCGAACCCACCATGGCCACTTCCACCACCCCCATCACCGACCCCCGACCATCCCGCCCGCCGACATCGACGAGGCGGGCGCGGCAGCTGTTGCTGCGCCTGCACTTCTACATCGGGGTGTTCATCGGTCCCTTCCTGCTCGTCGCCGCCGTCTCCGGGGCCCTCTACGCCCTGAGCCCGCAACTGGAGCGGGTGATCTATGCCGATGCCCTGACCGGCACCGTCACCGGACAGCCCCTGTCCCTGGACGCCCAGGTCGCCGCCGCCCGGACCGCCACCGGTCTCGAGGCCGCCCCGGCGGCGGTGCGCCCGGCCGAGCCCGGAGGCACCACCCGGGTGATGTTCCCCGACCCGGCCCTGGGTGCCTCCGAGCACCGAGGGGTGTTCGTGGACCCGGGCACCGGTGAGGTGGTCGGGGACCTGACCGTCTACGGCACGAGCGGATCGCTGCCGCTGCGCACCACCATCGGCGAGCTCCACCGCAGTCTGCTGCTGGGTGAACCGGGGCGGATCTACAGCGAGCTGGCCGCCTCCTGGCTGTGGGTCGTCGCCGTGACCGGACTGCTCCTGTGGGTGGCCCGCTGGCGGAGGACCCGGGCCGGGATCCGGGCACGGGGCCTGCTCGTCCCGGACACCGCCACCACGAACAGGTACCGGCGCACCCGGTCCTTCCACGCCGCGACCGGGGTGTGGCTGGGCCTGGGGTTCCTCTTCCTCTCCGCCACCGGGCTGACCTGGTCGACCTATGCCGGGGCCAACGTCACCGAGCTGCGCTCCGCCCTGGGCTGGACGACTCCGGTCCTGGAGAAGGCCCTGGATCCGGCCCGGGCACCGGAGGCTGCGACGGACGAGCACGCCGACCACGGCGAGCACCACGACCACGCCGTCATGACGGGCGCCTCCCCCGGCAGCGGGTCGTTCGACGCGGTGCTGGGCACCGCCCGCGATGCCGGCATCGAGGCGACCCTGCTCGAGATCGTGCCCGCCCCCGAGGCCGGGACCGCCTGGACGGTGGCCGAGATCGACCGTTCCTGGCCCACCCAGGTGGATGCAGTGGCCGTGGACGCGACCACCGGCCAGGTCAGCGACCGGGTGCGCTTCGCCGAGTTCGGGATCGTGGCCAAACTCGCCCAGTGGGGCGTGGCCGCCCACATGGGGGTGCTGTTCGGGCTGGTCAACCAGCTCGTGCTGGCCGCGCTCGCCCTGGGTCTGGCCGCGATGGTGGTGTGGGGCTACCTGATGTGGTGGCGACGCCGGCCCACCCGCGCCACCGGGATGGGCTTCGGTGCTGCTCCGGCCCGTGGGACCCTGCGCCGGGATCCGCTGCCCGCGGTGGCCGCGGTGGCCGTGACCGCCGTGGGCGTGGGGGTGTTCCTCCCCCTGCTGGGGATCAGCCTGGCCGCTTTCCTGGTCCTGGACCTCGCCCTGGGCGCCCTGACGGCCCGACGGAACGCTCCCACGGCAAGCCCGTGATCCGAGCCGGCCACGGCACAGGACCCTTTGCACCCGGTGCCCGGGGTTCTGTGCCGTGCCCGCCGTGATCAGCAGGACCGTTGCCGGTCCGGGACCCGGGTGCAGGCATCATCCGGGCGGGAGCCGGTGGGGTCAGCACCCATCCGCCGGGCCGCCGGCTCCGAACAGGAGGTGACACAGTCACAACGATCACCGTGCGGACGAGCACCGCCGGCCCACCCCCGGTTCCCGGGGCCGCCGCGTTCGTCGCGCAGGGGAGGGAGACGAGCCGTCATGGCCTTCGACATCGACCGGTACGCCCGTGAGTCCACGGCCGTGACCTGGGAGGACCTCGACTACGGGGTGTTCCGGGACGACCCGCTGCCGACGGACACGCTGCGCACCCTGCGCTACATGTGCGAGGTGGAGTTCCACACCGTGTGCTACCTGCGGGACATGCTCGTCAGCCCCTCGCGCAAGGACCCGCAGGTGGGGACCTTCATGACCACCTGGAACTGGGAGGAGATCTGGCACGGCGAGGCCCTGGCCCACG
>JAPSHS010000142.1 GCA_031179495.1 Kocuria sp.
GCGGTCAGCGGGGTGCGGTCAGCGGGCGGCGGTGTCGCGGCCGGGATAGCGCAGGAGCACGAGGCGGCCCGACTCCTCGACCACGATGACCTCCTCGGTCCGGTCGGGCGCGTCCTCGGGAGCGACCTCGAGCCGGTAGCCCTCCGTGGTGGAGGTGGCCCCGTCCCCGACCACGAGCGTGCGATAGGGGGCGGTGTCCTGGTGCCAGCGCTCCAGGTAGGCGGGGCAGTACTGCGAGTTCCCGTCCATGGAGCGGTGGACGAAGTCGTGGGAGAGCAGCTCGCAGGCGCTCTCCCAGTCGCGCTCGGCCATCGCGTCCACGAAGGCACGCACGGTGCCCTCCGGTGTGCCGAGGTCGGGGCCGCACCCGGCCAGGGCCAGGGCGGCCGCCACGGCCGGAGCCAGCCGGAGCGCGCGCCGGGGACCGGTGGTGCGGGTGGCGTGGTCGGTCATCGAGCTCCTCTCCGGGTCTGCCCTGCCAGCCTATCGTTCCGGGCCGCGCGGTCGGTGGCGCCCGGACCGGCCGGGGGCGGGCCACGAAACCGGGCACTATAACCAGAGCCGCTCCCCCGGCGCGGAAGATCCGACGCCGGAACCGTGTCCCGCCAGAAGGTCACGAAACAATGACACACATTATCGATTTGCAATCGGAATTCCCTAGCATCTTCCTGGGCGCCTTCCCCAGCCCAATCTGTCTCGTCGTCCGGCCGGACGACGATAGCCCCCCGCCGCGCGGAGACCCCCAATTTCCCCGTGCGTGCAGACAGACCAGGAAGCAGAAGCACCCATGGCGAAACATCGCTGCGCCCCCGTGCGCCGTCACGGCCGCATGGCCGCTCTGGCCCTCTCCGCCGGGATCGGCGTCACCACCCTCGCGGGCACGTCCCTGCTCGCCGCCCCGGCGGCGCAGGCGGCCGCGCAGGACATCGTCCAGGTCGACGCGGCCACGCGGCAGGCCGACGCCCAGCTCATCCTCGACGAGATCAACCGGTACCGGACGTCCCTCGGGGTGAGGCCGCTGAAGTACTCGGCCACGCTCTCCCAGGTGGTCCAGCGGGAGTCGGACCGGCAGGTGACCGAGGAGAAGTTCTCCCACAGCACCAGTTTCCTCAACGATCCCCGGACCGGGCCCTGGACCAGCGCGAACGAGGTCATCGCCCTGGAGTACCACCGGGACGTGCGGGCGCTGGTGGCGTGGTGGCGATCCTCCCCCGCCCACGACAAGGCCATCAAGGACCCCCGCCACGAGGTGATCGGCATCGGCCTCACCTACGCGGACGGCAAGCTCACGAACACGGGCCAGCCCTGGCAGGTGCTCTCCACGGTCAACCTCTACGGCTACGCCAACGGTGGCGCGCCCGTGGACACCACGGCGAGCGTGGTCGGCACCCCCTCCTACAGCTACGAGACGTCGCAGCCGACGGCGCCGGTCCCGTACCCGGCCGGCTACGGCGTGGCCGGCGCCATCGGCTCGAAGTACCACGCCCTGGGCGGGGCCTCAGTGCTCGGGGTGCCGGTGACGCCCGAGCTCGGCGGCCTGCGCGCCGGCGGCGTGTACCAGGAGTTCTCGCTCAACGGGCGCAGGAGCACCCTCTACTGGAGCCCGGCCACCGGGGCCTACTGGGTCGAGAACGCCACGACGATCGGCCAGAAGTTCGTGGCCGCCGGGCGCGAGAACGGCTACGGCTACCCCACCACGGAGGAGCGCCGCCTCCCCGACGGCTCCTCCTACCAGGTGTACTCCAAGGACGGCGCGCTCACCAAGGTGGTGTGGACCCGGGCCCACGGGGCACGGGCGGTGAAGGAGACGGGCGCGATCGGCCAGGCCTGGATGGCCGCGGGCTTCGAGCGCGGCTACGGCTACCCGGTCAGCGACGAGATCCAGTACGGGACCACGGTCTCCCAGCGCTTCTCCAACGGCTACAAGGTCAACTGGTCCTCCGTGACCGGTCAGGTCTGGGTCACCGGGTGGTGAGTCCTGTGCCCCGCGTCCCGGAACTCCGGGGCCGGGGCACGGCACCCGGCGCTCTGGGCCGGCTCCTCGCCGCCGCGGGCCCGGCACCCCGGCCCGGTGGGCCCGCCGATCAGGGGGACGTGCCCCCCCCGGTCCCGGGGCGGGCACCACCCCGCCGGGTGCCACGAGCGCCCGCCGCACGGCCACCCCGGCGGCGGGGGGCCGGCGGCCGCCCACCGTCCGGCCGGGGGCCGACCCGTCCGTTTCATCAGCACACTTCACATCTCGGACGAGCCGGTTTAGGGTGGCCTTACCCGGGGTGGAGTGGGGCGGACAGGTGCCTCCTCGACCGCGGGGCCACTGCAGTCCACGACGGAGGTCAGCATGTTCTTCCACCAGCAGAAACTCCAGTACAACGCCACCCCGGAAGCCCCCGACGCGGTGTACGCGCGCAAGCTCCAGGAGGTGATCGGCGGCCAGTACGGCGAGATCACCGTGGCGATGCAGTACAGCTTCCAGGCCTGGAACGCCCACATCCCCGGCAAGTACCGTGACCTGCTCTTCGGCACGGCCGCCGAGGAGTTCGGCCACATCGAGATGCTCGCCACGATGGTCGCGCAGCTGCTCGAGAAGGCCCCGCTGGGCATCACGGAGGAAGCCGTGCAGGGTGACCCCGCGGTCGCGGCGGTCATCGGCGGCACCGACCTCCAGCACGCGATCGTGGCCGGCGCCGGCGCCCGCCCGGTGGACTCCATGGGCAACCCCTGGTCCGGCTCCTACGTCACCGCGAGCGGCAACCTGCTCGCGGACATGAGCTCCAACGTGAACGCGGAGATGCAGGGCCGGACCCAGGTGGCCCGGCTCTACCACATGACCGACGACAAGGGCATCCGGGACATGCTCTCCTTCCTGCTGGCGCGCGACACCATGCACCAGAACCAGTGGATGGCCGCGGTCAAGGAGCTGCAGGAGGACGGGCTCGAGGAGATGCCGGTGCCCTCCAACTTCCCGCAGTCCAAGGAGGCCACGGAGTTCTCCTACGACTACTACAACTTCTCCGACGGCGCCGCCGCCGCCGAGGGCTCCTGGGCCTCCGGGCCGACCCCGGACGGCAACGGGACCTTCGGGTACAAGGCGGAGCCGATGGAGGGCGTGCCGATGCCTCCTCCCACGCACCCGGACGCCCGGTTCTACGGCACCACCGAGGTCCCCAACCGGGTGGAGAAGGCCGCCGGCGCGATCCAGGACAAGCTCAACCGGGAGTAGGCCCGGCACCGACCGGCACGCGAGGGGCCCGGGGCGGATCCGTCCGTCCCGGGCCCCTCGCGTGCCGGCTCAGTGGGCGCCCACCGCGCGGGCGTGCCGGGCGGCGGCCTCGGCGCCCTGGGTCCAGCGGTCCCCGTGGCCGGGCAGCACGGTCCCGGCCCCGGTGGCGGCCACGGCGTCGAGGGAGTCCAGGGCCACGGCCGTGCTCTTGGTCGCGGCCGCCGCGACGATCTGCGGTCCGCGCCGGCCGGTGTAGGGGTCGAGGGTCACGAGCGCGTCCCCGCTGAGCACGGCGCCGCGGTCGGGCAGGTCCAGGATGCAGTGCCCGTCCGTGTGGCCGGGGGTGTGCACCACGACCGGCCGGCCGGGGAGCGGCAGCGCCGTCCCCGTCTCCAGGGGGCGCAGGTCCCGCACCCCCTTGACGGTCAGCGCCCCGGCGGCCGCCATCCGGCCCAGCAGCGGCAGCGACCGGGGATGGCCGAGGGGATAGAGGAAGCGGTTGCGCTCCGGGCGGTACCGGTACGGATGCGCGGCCAGGTGCGCGTCGCCCGGGTGCCCGAGCACGGGCAGGCCCCACTCCTCCTGGGCGCGGCGGGCGAAGCCGACGTGGTCGAAGTGCGCGTGCGTGAGCACGAGCGCCCGCACCTCGTCGGGACGCCGCCCCCGGTCCTCCAGGGCCGCCAGGAGCATGGGCCACATGCTGGGCAGCCCGGCGTCCACGAGCGTGACGCCGTCGTCGTCCTCGACGAGGTAGCAGTTGACATGGGCGTGGGTGATGCGGTGGATGCCGTCGGCCACGTGCGCGGTGAACATGCGTCTCCTCACTCGATCAGTGTGCTGAGCATACCGCCCGGGCGGCGACACGCGGGAGGGCGGAGCCGGCGGCGCGTCCCG
>JAPSHS010000031.1 GCA_031179495.1 Kocuria sp.
GCCAGGCCCGTCCCGGTCCTCAGGCCGGGGACGTCGTCCGCGGCGTGGAAGGCGGCGGGCACGAGGGTCGCGCAGCCGAAGCCGGCCACCGCGAAGCCGGCCACCGCCACGACCGGGACCGGGGCCATGACCACGAGCAGCATGCCGGCCGCGCTCAGCGCGGCCCCGGCACGGGCCACGGCGACCCGGCCCCAGCGGTCGGCCATGGGGTCCCCGAGCAGCCGGCCCACGAACTGTGCCGCCATCAGCGCCACGAGCCCGAGGCCGGCGGCCGTCAGCGGGGCGCCGAGCTCGGCGTTGAGGTAGACCGCGGACCAGTTCATCCCCACGTCCTCCACCATGACCCCGGCCATCGCGATCACGGCCACGGGCAGGAGGCCGACGACGACGATGCGCGCGGCGGAGCGGTGCCCGCGCCCGGATCCCGGGTCCGGGCGGGGGCCGGCCGCGCCCGGGTCCGGCGTCGTCGCGCCCTCCGGCAGCGGGTCGTCGGGACCGGTCGTGCGCAGACCCCGACCCTCCGCCGGGCTCAGCGCGGAGCGCAGCGCCACGAGGGCGACCGCGCTCCAGACGAGCCCGCTCAGCGGCAGGTGCCATCCCAGCGGAACGCCGAGGGCGAGCGCCGCGGCCCCCATCAGCCCGCCGAGCACGGCGCCCAGGCTCCACAGGGCGTGCAGGGAGTTGATGATGGAGCGGCCGCGGGCGCGCTGCACCTCCATCCCCTGGGCGTTCTGGGCGGTGTCCACGTGGGCGTCCAGCGCGCCGCCCAGCAGCATCGCCGCGAGGAACACTCCCACGCCGAGCCCCGTGCCGGCCCCCAGGCCCGCCCCTGCTCCGGCGGCCGCGAGGCACCCCGCGAGCAGGACGGTGCCCAGCGCCGCGACGCGGCCGGAGCCGAAGCGGCGGATGGCCCGCGCGGGGAGGGCACCCACGAGGATCGCCCCGAGGGGGAACGCCACGACCACCAGGCCGTAGAGGGTGTTGGAGAGCCCGAACGCGTCCTTGACCTCCGGCAGGCGGGGCAGCAGGTTCGCGTAGAGCGCGCCGTTGGTGAGGAAGAACGCGGACACCGCGATCCGGGCGCGCCGGATCCGTGCGGGGGCGAGGGCGGTGGTCCGGACGGTCACGTCCACGACTCTAGGGGCTGGTGCCGCCCGTCACCGCACCTCGTCCCCCGGCGAGCTGGGCTCCGGCCGGTGGCGGCGGGCCCGGAGCAGGGACCGCGTCCGGAGCATCCACGACGCCGGATCCGACACTTCCCGCAATCTGTGCCCGGCTGCGGACGGCACAGGACCTGTTCGCCTTCTACCGTGGACCCATGAGCACCCCACCCATCATCAGCGCCCGCGGGCTGAGCAAGAGCTTCCGCGGGCCCGGCGGCCGGACCGTCGAAGCGGTGAGCGACCTGACCATGGACGTGGCGCCCGGCACGCTGACCGCGTTCCTCGGACCCAACGGCGCGGGCAAGTCCACGTCGCTGCGCATGCTCACCACGCTGCTGCGGCCCACGGGCGGCAGCGCCAGCGTGTGCGGGTTCGACGTCGCCCGGCAACCGGCCGAGGTGCGCGCCCGGATCGGCTACATCGGGCAGAAGAACGGCGCCGGGCAGTACCAGCGGGTCCGCGACGAGCTGCTCAGCCAGGGCGCCCTCTACGGGCTGGGCCGCGCGGAGACCCGGCGCCGCGTGGACGAGCTCGTGGAGGCGCTCGGCCTCGGGGAGCTCGTGCGCCGCCCCACCATGAAGCTCTCCGGCGGTCAGCGCCGCCGTGTGGACATCGCCCTCGGCCTGATCCCCGGACCCCGGCTGCTCTTCCTCGACGAGCCCACGACCGGGCTGGACCCGCAGTCCCGCGCGCACCTGTGGGAGCACATCCTCGGGCTGCGCCGGCGCTACGGGACGACCCTGTTCCTCACCACCCACTACCTCGACGAGGCGGACCAGTTCGCCGAACGGGTCATGGTCGTGGACCGGGGCCGGATCATCGCCGACGACACGGCGTCCCGGCTGAAGTCCGACCTGGCCGGTGACCGGATCACCCTGACCGTGGACGCCGGCCCGGCCGCCGCGGTGGCCGCCGTCCGCGGTGCCGCCGACGCCGCGGGGGTCACGGGCACCGCACCGGAGGCGGACCGGACCGGGGAGGTCACCCGCGTCGTCGTCGCGGTCGACCACGGCGAGCGCGTGCTGCCCGCCCTGCTGCGCGCGCTCGAGCGCGGCGGACACACCGTGCGGACCGCCGAGCTCACCCGCCCGACCCTGGACGACGTCTTCCTCCGGCTCACCGGCCGGAGCCTGCGCGAGGAGGAGCCGGGCGTGCCCGGGACCGGCCCGGCCCCCGAGGCCACGAGCGTGGGGGTGCCCCGATGACCACCGCTCCGACCACGCGCGAGTCGCCCGGGGGGACTCCCGGCGGCGGCCCGGCCCAGGCCCGCCCGGCCGGGGTCCTGCACGACTGCGTCAGCGTCTTCGTCCGGGAGCTGCGGCCGGTGCTCCGGGATCCCTTCAGCCTGGTGTTCTCGCTCATGCAGCCGCTGATGTTCCTCGCGTTCTTCGGCCCCCTCCTGGGCGGGATGACCGGGCTGCCCATCGACCGGGCGTTCCAGTGGTTCGTGCCGGGCATCGTGGTGATGATCGCGCTGTTCGGCACCGCGATGACCGGTTCGAACCTGCTGTTCGAGATCCAGTCCGGTGCGCACGAGCGGATGCTCGTGGCCCCGGTGACCCGCTCGGCGCTCATGGTGGGGCGCGCGTGCAAGGAGATGGTGCCGCTGGTCCTGCAGGCCCTGGTGATCTCGGGGGTGGCCGCGTTCTTCGGCTTCCGCCCGTCCCTGCCCGGCATGGTGGTGGGCCTGGTGGTCCTCGCGGTCTTCGGGGTGGGGCTGGGGGCGCTGAGCTACGCCCTGGCCATCGTCTCCCGGAACCGGGACTGGATGTTCTGGACCGTGCAGCAGGGGCTGCTGTTCCCGCTCATGCTGCTGTCCGGGATGCTCCTGCCGCTCGAGGCCGGTCCGGGGTGGATGCAGGTGCTCTCGCGGTTCAACCCGCTCACCTACATGGTCGACGCGGAGCGGGCCCTGTTCAACGGCCAGTTCGGCGACCCGTCCGTGGCGGCCGGCGCCGTCGCGGCCGTCGTCGTGGCCGCCCTGGGCCTGACCGTGGGGATCCGCGCGATGCGCAACAGCATCTGAGCGCTCCGCCGGGGCGGCCGGCCGGTGCCGCTCACAGCCACTTCTTCCACTTGAACACCCCGTAGAGGACCACGCCCATGCCGAGCATGGCCAGCAGCGCGAACGGGTAGCCCAGCGACCACGAGAGCTCCGGCATGTGCTCGAAGTTCATCCCGTACACCGTGCCCACCAGGGTCGGGGCGAAGAGGATGGCCGCCCAGGCGGAGATCCGCTTGACCTCCTCGTTCTGCGCCAGGGCGGACTCGGTGAGCCGCTGCATCTCGTCGTTCTGCCGCTGCCCCACGAGGGTGGCGTGCACCGTGAGGGCGTTCTGCAGCAGCGCCCGGAAGGAGTCGGCGCGGTCCGCGGCGCGGATGGCGTGGTCCTGCACGTCCCGCAACCGGGTCTGCAGCTCCCCGTCCAGCTGGTACTTCTCGGAGCCCCGCTGCAGGGCGTCGAGCATGTGCACCAGCGGGTGCACGGCGCGCTGGAACTCGATCACCTCGCGGGAGAGCTCGTAGATGCGGCGGGAGACGTCCTCGTCCGCGGCGAAGATCTCGTCCTCGATCTCGTCGATGTCGTTCTCCAGCCCCGCCAGGACGGGCAGGTAGCCGTCGACCACCTCGTCGAGGATGCCGTACAGCACGGCCTGCGGGCCCATCCGCAGCAGCTCCGCCGAGGACTCCAGCCGGTGGCGCACCGCCGCGAGGTCGGGGGACTCGGCGTGCCGGACGGTGACCACGAAGTCGTCGCCCACGAAGACGTGCAGCTCCCCGAACTCGACCTTCTCGACGTCGTCGAGGTACCGGGCCGGGCGCAGGACCACGAAGAGGGTGTCCCCGAAGCGCTCCAGCTTGGCCCGCTGGTGGCCCTTGAGCGCGTCCTCGACGGCGAGGGGGTGCAGGCCGAACTCGCGGGCCACGGACTGCACCTCGGCGGCCCCGGGGCGGTAGAGGCCGATCCACGCCATGCCGCCGCGAGCGCGCATGACCTCGTAGGTCTCGTCGAGGTCGCGCGGGGTCGACGTCCGCACCCCGCTCACGTACACCGCGTTGTCCACCAGCGTCATCGCGCACCGCCTTCCGTCCGGTCCGGGGGAGATCCCGCCCCATCATGACAGGACCGGCCCGCGCGGTCTCACCGGAGCCGCCGGCACCGGTGGATCAGCGGGACGGGCGGCGCGGTCCGGTGGGGTCGCGGGCCGGCGAGGGCACGGTCAGGCCACCGTGAAGGTCCGCTCGTGCCACCCGGAGGCCCCGTCCGGGGCCGGCGCCGCCCGGTCCGCGGTCTGGACGGTCCCGTCCCGGGCCACCGCACGCACCCGCGCGGTGTGCTGACCGCCGGCCAGCCCGGTGCGCAGCACCCACTGCCGCCACGTGTCGTCGGAGGGCACCTCGCCCAGGTCGGCCTCCTGCCACGGGCCCTCGTCCACGCTGACCTGCACGGCGGCGATCCCGGTGTCCTGGGCCCAGGCGGTGCCTGCCACGACGACCTCTCCGCCGTCCACGCGGGCCCCGGAGCGGGGGATCTCGATCCGGGAGGCGGTCTTGACCGGCCCGCGCGCCGACCAGCCGCGGGGGGTCCAGTAGCCCTCGTCGCGGTCGAAGCGGGTGACCTCCAGGTCCACCAGCCACTTGGTGGCGGACACGTAGCCGTAGAGCCCGGAGACGACCATGCGCACCGGGTAGCCGTGCTCGAACGGCAGCGGTTCCCCGTTCATGGTCACCGCGAGCAGGGCGTCCCGGCCGGGGTCCAGCAGCGCGTCGAGCGGGGTCCCCGCGGTGAAGCCGTCCTGGGAGGTCGAGAGCACCATGTCGGCGCCGGGCTGCACGCCCGCCTCGGCGAGCAGCTCCCGGATCGGGACACCGGTCCACACCGCGTTGCCCACGAGGTCCCCGCCCACGGGGTTGGACACGCACGCCAGCGTCACGGCCCGCTCGAGCAGGGCCCGGCCGGTGAGGTCGTCGAAGCGCAGCGTCAGCTCCCGGTCCACCATGCCGTGGATCCGCAGCTCCCACTCGTCCACGTCGATGCGCGGGACGGTCAGGGCGGTGTCGATGCGGTAGAAGTCGTCGGCGGGGGTGAGCCAGGGCTCCACGCCCTCGATCCCGAGGTCCACGCCCGCGGGGACCGTCTCCGGCACCGCCGGGGCGGGGATCCGCAGCCCCTCCCGCGCCGCGGGCACCCGGGCGGCCGCGGAGGACACCCAGCGCCCGGCCACCCCGGCGGCGGCGCCCAGCACGGCCACGGCGGCGGAGGCCCGGACGAAGCCCCGCCGGTCCAGGCTCCCGGCGGCGTCCTCCGGCGCCTCGGCCCGGCGGGTGAGCACCGCGAGGAACAGCACCCCGGCGGCCGTGCCGACGACGACGGGGACCGCGTCCGCCACGGTCACCCCCGGCCGGGTCAGCACCGCCAGCAGCCCGAGGAGCCCCAGGACACCGAGCAGCACCGCCCCCATCGGCCGGTTGGCGCGCTGGGCGGCCCCGATGCCGCCGCCGGCCCCCACCAGCCCGGCGGCCATCACGAGCAGGAGCACGAGCTTGTCCGCGGTGCCGAACAGGGCGATCACGGCGTCCTTCACGGGGGCGGGAACCGCGTCCACGATCACCCCGCCCACGGCGTCGAGCGGGGAGCCGACCGGCCCGGTCACCCAGGCCAGCAGCTCGGCCAGGCCCACCGCGAGTGCCGTCGCGGCGATGCCGGCGAGGACCCACGGGCCGGCACCGGCGGAGCGTCGTCGTCCTGGTCCGGCGTCCGGCCGGGCTGAGGTGGTGGTCATGGGGCCCAGGCTGTCAGCCGGCCCTGTGCTCCGCCTGGACGAGCGCGGCCCCGAAGTCCTCGAGCGCCCGCTCGCCCACCACGTCCCCGGGCAGCAGCGGGACCTGCAGCAGCGGGATCTCCGGCAGGGCTGCGCGCAGGGTGGCCAGGTGCGCCTCCTCCAGGGCGCGGCGCTCGGCCAGGAAGTCCCCGGCGTCCGCCGGGGAGCGCTTGTTGACCACCAGCGCCCCCACGTGCACCCCGGCGCGGACCAGCTGCTCGTGCAGCTCGACCGTCTCCAGGACGGGAAGCCGCTCGGCGGCGAGGACGATCACGAAGGCGCAGCGCCGTGGGTCCACGAGGACCTCGCGCAGCGCCTCGAAGCGCTCGCGGCGGCGCAGCAGGATCCGCCGGATCTCGAGGTCCCGCTCCTCCCGGGGGTCCCGGGGCCGGTCGGTGCCCACGATGCTCTCGCTCGCGGCGTCCCGGTCCTCGAGCCCGCGCAGGGCGGCGCCGAACCGCTCGGCCCGGACCCGGCGCCGCAGCAGGCCCTCGGTCCAGGCGGACATGATCTCGGGCAGGGCCATGAGCCGGGCGGTGTGCCCGGACGGGGCGGTGTCGAAGACGACGAGGTCGTAGTCGTCCAGGCCCGTGCCGACGAGCTCGGCGATCCGCTCCAGCACGGCGGACTCGTGCGTGCCGGGCGAGTCGCGGGCCAGCCGCATGTGCTTGTCGACCTCCCCGGCGAGGTGCTCGGGCATGAGCCGGCGGACGGTGGCGCCCACGGCGGCGAGGTGGGCGTCCGTCGTGGCGACCGGGTCCACCTCGATGCCGTCGAGCAGCCCGCCGCCGGAGCCGCCGCCGTCCTCGGGCTCGCCGAGGTCCCGGGCCAGCGGGGTGACCCGGTCCCCCACCGGGCGCTCCCAGAGGTGCCCGAGGTTGTGGGCGGGGTCGGTCGAGACCACGAGCACCCGCCGGCCGGCCCGGGCCTGGGCCAGGGCCGTGGCGGAGGCCACGGCGGTCTTGCCGACGCCGCCCTTGCCGCCGACGAACAGGACCCGGCGGGTCGCGGCGAGCTCTAGCAGCACGAGACGTGCTCCAGGGGCGAGCGGTCCAGGCCCATCCGCCGGTGCCAGTCGTGGAACCGGTCGTAGACCACGGGCAGCAGCTCCACGGTGTAGTAGCTGGCGGGGTTGGGCACCCCCAGCGCCTCGGAGAGGACGAGCATCATGAACAGGTCCTCCTCGTCGCGCTGGGCGCGGGCGAAGGTGCGCCGGTAGGGGGCGACGTAGAACTCGTGCAGGCCCGCGCTCAGGCGGGCCTGCACGGTGCGCAGCCGGTCGAGGACCGTCACCGGCTCACCGGGAGGACCGCTTCCCCGGGCCCGCGCCCACCCGGGCGTCCTCGTCGAGCTCCGGCGGGTTCTTCCGGGCCTGGGACATCGCGATCGCGGACTCGAAGATCACCCACACGGCCGCGATCAGGATGATGACGTCGAGGACGAGCAGGAACCAGTTCTCGGCGGCGTAGAACTGCCCCAGCTGCACGATCAGCGCGTAGACCGACATCACCAGCAGGAACACGAGCGGGATCAGCACGGGCAGCACCGGGCGGCCCTTCCGCAGCAGGATCACCGCGATCATCGACAGCGTCAGGCCGGCGAGCAGCTGGTTCGAGGTGCCGAACAGCGGCCAGATGAGCATGCCGCCCGAGCCGTCCGCACCGGCGCTGAAGGTCAGCCCCATGGCCACGGCGAGGACGATGACGGTGGCGAGCGCCTTGCCGATGGTGACGCCCATGATGTGGCCCGCCTCCTGCACCACGAAGCGCTGCAGGCGGATGCCGGTGTCCATGGTCGTGGCCGCGAAGAGCACGGCCATGGTCGCGAGGATGGTCGCGCTCAGCGACGGGGGGATGCCGAGGCCGGTGTTGACGACCGAGGCGCCGCCCTGGACGAAGGCGGCCACGCCGCCCTGGCCGAACGCTGTGTACACGGCCTCCCAGTCGGCGATCGTGCGGAAGCCGGCGGTCGTGGCGATGATCGCGCCGAGCGCCAGCAGGCCCTCGCCGACGGCGCCGAAGTAGCCGACGAAGCGGGCGTCCGTCTCCTTGTCCAGCTGCTTGGAGGACGTCCCCGAGGCCACGATGCCGTGGAAGCCGGAGATCGCCCCGCACGCGATGGTCACGAACAGCAGGGGCACGAGGCTCGGCGTGCCCTCGGGCACGGAGTCGTTGAAGGCCGGGGCGACGACGGTCGGGGCGGAGATCAGCACCGCGCCGTAGAGGATGCCCAGGGCGATGAACAGCTGCAGGCCGTTGATGTAGTCACGCGGCTGCAGCAGCATCCACACGGGCAGCACCGAGGCCACACCGGCGTAGAGGAACAGGAGCACGATCCAGAACGCGTTGGCCGGCAGGCCCAGGACCGTCTCGGGCAGGACCACCGGGACCCGGTCGCCGACCAGGATGAGGGCGTAGAGCGCCACGACGCCGACGACGGAGACGACGGCGAGGTTCCACTTGTAGCGGTAGACCGCCTGGCCGATGAGCAGCGCGACGACGATGGCGCCCCACGTGGGGATCACGGCGGTGGGCGTGCCGACCAGCAGGTTGGAGATCACCACGGCGAACGCGGCGTTGACCATGAGCAGCACGAGGAAGATCACGACCAGGAACAGGTTCCGGCCGCGGTGGCCGATGTACTTCCCGGACAGCGCCCCGATGGACTTGCCCTGGTGCCGGTTCGACGCCCACAGGGCGCCGAGGTCGTGGACGCCGGCGAAGAAGACGGTGCCGAGGGTCACCCAGAGGAACGCGGGCAGCCAGCCCCAGATGACGGCGATGGCCGGGCCGACGATGGGCGCGGCACCGGCCACGGAGGTGAAGTGGTGGCCCCACAGCACGTACTTGTTGGTGGGGACGTAGTCCACGCCGTCGCTCAGCTCGTGGGCCGGGGTGACGAAGGACTCCTGGAGTCTGTAGATCCGGCGGGCCACGAACTTCGAGTACAGGAGGTACCCGAGGAGCATCATGGCCACACCGACGACGGCAAGGACGATGGAGTTCATCTCGCTCCCGATCTGTGTGGAGGTGGCGGTGGATGTCTGCTGGATCACAATCCTAGCGCCGGCCCGGTCCCGGTTCCCGGATCCCGCCCTGCGCCGGCTCCCCCGGGGTCATGATCGCGAAGGACTCCCGGTCCGGGCCCGCCACCACGGCGACCCGGCCGTACGAGGAGTCGAACGGGTCCTCCACGACCGAGCCCCCGGCGTCCCGCACCCGCTGGACGACGGCGTCGACGCCGTCCACCCGGAAGCACACGGACCAGACCGCGGGCGAGTCCCGCGCGGAGGGGTCCGTCCCGCCGATGCCACCGGCCGGGCCGGCCCCCTGCGGCACCGTGAACACGGTGTAGGGGATGCCCTCCCCGCCCATGTCCTCGTAGCTGTAGCCGAAGACCTGCGCGTAGAAGTCCCGGGCGGCACGGGGGTCGGGCGTCGTGAGGTCGCACCACGCCACGGCGCCGGGCACGTCGACGACGCCGAAGCCGGTGTGCTCGCCGGACTGCCACATCCCGAAGACGGCCCCGGTGGGGTCCTGCCAGGCACCCGTCACCCCGAGCCGGCCGAGGTCCGTGGGCGCCACCAGCTGCGTGCCGCCGGCGTCCAGGACCCGCTGCGCGCCCAGCTCGATCCGGTCCGTGGCCAGGTGGACCCGCCACACGGGGGGCGTTCCCGCCGGGCCCGGGACCGCCGGCGAGAGCCCGGCCACGGGGGCGCCGTCGAGGAGGGCGGTGCAGTAGCCGCCGCGCTCGGGCCGGGGCTCGTCGTACTGCCAGCCGAGGACCTGCCGGTAGAACTCCTGCGTCCGGCCCGGATCGGAGGCCACGAGATCCGCCCAGCAGGGTGTTCCCGCCGGCCACGGTTCGCTGCGCTGCGTCATGAGGACTCCTTCCGACACGGCCAGGGTACGCCGGGCCCGGTGCGCCCGACCGGCCCGGCCGGGGATCGTTACCCACCCTTCTCCCGGCGCTCTCCGCGCTCTCCGCAGGACGGCAGCGGTCGGCCGGGTGCGTCCGCCCGGGTCCGGGGAGGCCCCTTCGGGCGGGTCCGGCGGCAGAATGGGAGCAGACCGCCGTCCTCGACCGTTCCGGAGGCACCCATGACCACGCTGCACGACTTCACCGCGACCACCCTGGACGGGCGCGAGCAGCCGCTGTCCGCGTACGCCGGGAAGGTGGTGCTGGTGGTCAACACGGCGAGCCGGTGCGGGTTCACGCCGCAGTACGCGGGCCTCGAGCAGCTGTGGCGGGGCTTCCGGGAGGACGGTCTCGTGGTGCTCGGCTTCCCCTGCGACCAGTTCGGCCACCAGGAGCCGGGCTCCGAGGAGGAGATCGCCGACTTCTGCAGCCGCAACTACGGCGTGACGTTCCCGATGTTCGCGAAGGTCGACGTCAACGGCCCCGGCGCCCACCCGCTCTGGTCCTGGCTGCGCGAGGAGAGGGGCGGGATCCTGGGTGACGACATCAAGTGGAACTTCACCAAGTTCCTGGTGGGCCGGGACGGCCGGGTGATCCGCCGCTTCGCCCCGAAGACCTCGCCGGCGCAGCTCGCCGGCAGCATCGAGTCGGCACTGGCCCACGGGGAGCAGCCCGCCGGGAAGGACTCCGCCGCGGCGGGCTGAGGCGGGTCGGCGGCGCAGCACCTCGCACCCCTGGACCGCACCGACGTGGACGGGCGCGGCGCGCGCAGAAGCCGGAGGCCCTGCATCCGCGCGCGTCCGCATGCAGCAGTGGAGCCGTTCCCGCTGCCGCGCCCCGGAACCTACTTGCGGCCTCCCGGGTGGCCGGCCGGATCGACGGCGCCGATGTGCCGGCCGTCCTCCCCGTCCGTGGCCAGGAACGACCGGAACGTGGGCCGGGCGTAGTCCCCGAGGAGCAGCGAACCGTCGTCGGCGCGCTCGTGCCGGGCCGGCTGTTCGAGCGAGACGAAGTCCCTCGGGAACACCAGCCGCTTTCCGCCGTCGGTGCGCGATCCGGATCCGTCGTGGAGGACGTTGGTCCTGTCGACGTCGCCCGAGACCTGGTCGGCACGGTCGTGGCTGCCGGTGAAGACGGAGAGGTTGTTGCGGAAGACCCCTTGCTCCTCCGGCCCGAAGTACGGGTTGGTGCGGAAGATGAAGTTGTACCGCTTGTTGTCGACCGCGGTGTTGTTGGTGACGGAGAGTCGTCCGGGGTTGAAGTTGTCGGAGAACCCGTCGAGGTTGTTGGCGTAGGCCAGGTTGCCGGTCAGCACGTGGTCCACCGGGAGCCCCTCGCCCCCCACCTTGAAGCCGGTGCCGACGTTGGAGTCCGCGTTGTAGCCGTCGGAGAGCCGACCGTTGTGGTGGGCGATGTTGTTCTCCATGGTGATGGGGAAGTTGGGGCCCTCGTCCGTGCGGTTGTAGAGGTCCCAGCCGTCGTCGATGTTGTGGTGGGCGACGTTGTCGCGGAACACGTTGCCCGGGCCCACGCCCAGCTTCGCCGCGAAGCCGTCGGCGTTGATGTCGGACGGGTCGCGGTTGTCGTGGGCCTCCGAGTTGACGATCAGGTTCTCGGCCGGCCAGTTCTCCGGGGCACCGCTTCCGCTGAGCTGGAACCCGGTGTTGCCGTTGTGGCTGAAGACCATCGAGTCGAAGGTGTTGTGCGAGCCGGAGGACCGCATGCCGTTGCCGGCGGCCCGGGTCAGCTCCAGGTCCGAGACCACCCAGTGGTCGGCATCGGCTCTCACGACTTCGGGGAGGGCGGAGCGTCCGTCGATGACCACCTCTGCGCCGTCGTGGGCGGTCAGGGTCTTGGGTGCGCCGGCCGTGCCGGAGTACTCGGGAGCGATCCGGATGGTGCGCGCAGGCGCGTAGGTGCCCTCGAGGAGCTCGACGGACTGTCCGGGCAGCACGTGCTCGACGGCGGTCGTGATGTCCAGCGGCGATGCGGCGGTGCCCGCACCGTCGGGGGTGCCTGCGGGTCCGGCGATCAGCGCGCCCTCGTGGAACTCGCGGACCGTCACGTCGACGCTGCGCGTGATCGGGGTCGGGTCCGGGCCCTCCGAGGGCGAGTAGGTCGCCGTGACCGTGGAGCGTCCCGAGGGGATCGTGATCGTATGGCTCAGGTCGTCCCCGGCGCCGATCGGCAGTCCCTCGGCCGCCGGAGCCCCGTCCACGAGGAGATCCACGCTGCCCGCGTAGGGAGCCGAGGCCGTCACGCGGTAGTCCGTGCTGCCGGAGCGCGCCGGGGCCCGCAGGTCGAAGGACGCCGGGGTCACCGCCTCGGGCCGCTGCGGTCGCGGCCGGGTGTCGGCCTCGCTCAGCACCAGGGACGCGTCGGAGAAGGTGACGGCGACGTTGCGGGACGCGAAGAAGCCCACCGTCATCGAGTCGGGCTCGATGTCCTGCACCCAGTCGGCCCCCTCCAGCTGACGGGTGTGCGTCTGGGGTTCGCCGAGGTGCGTGTAGGTCGTGGACATCACGAAGGAGTCGTCGGTGCGCTCCAGCCGCATGGTCACGGGCACGTCGGTCAGGAGCCCGTGGGCGCCCAGCCGGTGCGTCTGCCGTTCCGAGCCCACCGTTCCCCACGGCTCGGTCACACCGGTGCGCGTCATGGCCACCGGGCCCTGGCGCAGCACGGTCGTGGAGGCGTAGTTGGAGGCCGCCGGGACCTCCTCGAACCCGTCCAGCATGGGATCCTGGCGCGCTGCGCCGTTGACGTCGCGGACCATCAGGCCGGCGCCCTCCTGTCCGCTGGGGTTGGCGCCCGTCTCCGGGCCGAGCTGGTGGACGGTCACGTCCGCCTCGAGGACGAAGTTGTGCTCGTGGGGATCGAGCTCGACGTGGTAGAACGTGAGCCCGTCATGGCCGGGGGCGAGCTTCCCGCCGCGGCTCTCCATGAAGACGTCGCCGTCGATCGACCCGGGGGTCTCCGGCCTCGCCAGGTTCACGCCGACCTTGTCGGGCAGCACGTTGGAGGAGAAGTTCAGGTCGGTGGACTGGCCGAAGGTGGTCGCCCGCCACTCGAGGGAGGCATTCGAGCGCTCCGGCGCCTGCGGTCCGGCAGCGCCCTCCTGCGCGGGCGCGGCCCAGGCGCCGGCCGGTGCGACGAAGGCCGCGGTGAGGGCTGCGATGCCGACCACCGCGATCCGGCGTGCTGGACGTCTGCGGCGCTGTACGCGCCGTCCTCCGTCTGCCGTGGCGGTCGGCCCGCCGCCGCTGTGTCGAACTGGCATCTGCTGCTCCCTCCGAGGACGGACGACGTGGGGGGCGCGTCCAGGAGCGGGTTCCGTCGTCCGCGGTGTGCATACGACCCGTGCATGCCGTGCCGGTAGTTGCTGCATATCGTTTGGAATGCGCTTTCCAGCCAGCGTAGGGTGACCCAGGACACATGTCAACGACGTGAAATCGGCCCTGACGAGCCGCAGGTGGTCGGCGAGCACGGCTTCCGCGGATCCGGTGGCGTGCGGGGCACCTGTCGCACCTCCCACGGGCGGCGCACTGCGTCAGGGCGTGCTCCACGGGGTTCCCCCCGGCTGCTCGCCGGTGTTGGCTGGAGCCTGTGGGGTCCGGCTCCTCCACGGACGACGTCGCCCGCCCCGCCCTCCGCCGCCCGGCCCGCGCCGTGCGGCCCGTCCCGACCCCGACCCGCAGGAGGAACCGTGCTCCCCGACTTCACCGCCCACGACGTCCCCGTGGCCGACGGCACGATCCACGCCCGCACGGGCGGCGAGGGCCCGCCCGTGCTGCTGCTGCACGGCTTCCCGCAGACCCACGCGATGTGGCACCTCCTGGCCCCCGTGCTGGCCGACGAGTTCACCGTGGTCGCGGCCGACCTGCGCGGCTACGGCCGGTCCAGGACCGGCAGCGAGGACTTCACCTTCCGCGCGATGGCCGCCGACCAGGTGCAGCTCATGCGGGCCCTGGGCCACGACCGGTTCCACGTCGTCGGGCACGACCGCGGCGCCCGGACCGCCCACCGCATGGCCTTGGACACCCCCGGCGCCGTGCTCTCGGTGGCCCTGCTCGACATCCTGCCCACGCTGGAGGTGTGGCGGTCGATGGACGCGTGGCTGGCCCAGCAGTACTACCACTGGGCCTTCCTGGCCCAGGGCGGCGGGCTGCCGCAGACCCTGATCGGCCACGACCCCGCCTACTTCGTGCGCGCGACGCTGCAGGGGCTCAGCGGCACGGAGGTCGTCTTCCACCCCGCGGCGCTCGCCGCGTACGAGGAGGCGGCACGCGACCCTGAGGTGGTCGACGCCTGGTGCCGCGACTACCGCGCCGCGGCCGGCCCGGACGTGGAGATCGACCGGGCGGACGAGGGCGCGCAGCGAGCAGTCCCCGCGCTCGTCCTGTGGGGCGCACGCGGCCGGGTCGGCGCCCGGGAGGACCCGCTCGAGCTGTGGCGAAGGCACTTCCCCCGGGCCACCGGCCGGGCGGTGGACGCCGGCCACTTCCTCGCCGAGGAGCGGCCGGAGGAGGTCACCGCGGCGGTCCTGGCGCACCTGCGCGCGGCACGGGCACGGTGACGGCCCCGGAGCGGGGGTCCGCTCCGGGGCCGCCACCGCGCCGGGTGCGGGTCAGCAGTTCTCGTAGCCGGTGATGGCATCCACCTTGGCCGCCGAGGCACTGGTCGGGTCGAAGGCGTAGCCGATCCACTCCTTGGCCAGGCGCCGGGCCAGCTCCAGACCCACCACCCGCTGACCCATGCACAGCACCTGGGCGTTGTTCGACAGCACCGAACGCTCCACCGAGTAGGAGTCGTGGGCGGTCACCGCCCGGATCCCCGGGACCTTGTTCGCCGAGATCGCCACGCCCAGGCCCGTGCCGCAGATCAGCAGCGCCCGGTCGGCCTCCCCGGCGGCGACCTTGCGCGCAGCCTCCACGGCCACGTGCGGGTAGTCCGTGTTCTCCGTCCTCGAGACCCCGACGTCGACCACGCTCTCCACGCGCTCATCGGCCTCCAGGTCCCGGCGCAGGGCCTCCTTGTAGTCGAATCCGGCGTCGTCGCCGCCGATCACGATCCGCAGCTTCTTGTTCTCGCTCATGGGGTGCTCCTTCTTCTGCTGGTTCTTCTGCTGGTTCTTCTGCTGTGGTTCATGGTCCCGCCGTGGCAGGCGGTGGGGGTCAGCGGTCCGCGGCGATCCGGAGCAGGCGCAGGTACCCGTCGAGCTGCCAGGCCGTGCGGCCCACGAAGAGCCCGTCGACGGGCCCGATGCCCAGCAGCTCGGCGGCGTTGTCGAGTCCCACCGATCCGCCGTAGAGCAGTCCCTGCACCTTCTCCCCCCAGGCCCGGGACAGAGCGGCGAAGGGTTCCTCCAGTTCCGCGGTGGTGGCCGGGCGCCCCTGTGCCCCGATCGCCCAGATCGGTTCGTAGGCGATCAGCACCCGCGCCAGCTGCTCGGGGGCGAGCCCGTCCAGGGCGCGGGCGGCCTGGTCGGTGATGAACGCGGCCGAGCGGCCGGCGTCCTTCACCGCCGCGGGCTCCCCCACGCACAGCAGCGGGACCAGTCCGTGGGCCAGGGTCGCGGCGACCTTGGCGCGGACGGTCTCGTCGGTCTCGCCGAAGTGCTCGCGCCGTTCGGAGTGGCCGATCTCCACGAGCCGCGCCCCGGCGTCGGCGACCTGGGGCACGGAGACCTCCCCGGTCCAGGCCCCGGCGTCCTCCCAGTGGGCGTTCTGCGCCCCGACGAGCACCCGGGGCTCCTCGGCCAGGGCCTGGGCCACCGCGGCGATCGCGGTGGCGGGGGGGATCACGAAGGGCTGCACGGCCCCGAGCTCGCGCCCGGCCAGGAACTCCCCCAGGCCCCGGGCCCAGTCGGTGGCCTCGGCCAGAGTCTTGTTCATCTTCCAGCTCGTGCCGATCCACACCGTCATGGCCGCCCCCTACCGCCGGCCCGGGGCCTGGGCGTCCGGGGCCTGGGCGAAGAGGTCGCCCAGGGCGTCCATGAGCACGGAGAAGGACAGCGCCCCGGGGTCCGGGGTGCCCAGGCTCTTGTCCCCGAGCACCTTCGAGCGCCCGCGGCGGGCGGTGATCTCCGCGGTGGCCTCGGCCGCCTCCCGGGCCACGGCCGCGG
>JAPSHS010000004.1 GCA_031179495.1 Kocuria sp.
ACGTCGCCAACGGCCGCCGGATCGGGCCCAGCGCCGGGGACCCCGCGGACGGGCCCCTGGACAACGACGCCGTCACCGGCGGCTTCGCCCCGGACGGCCGGCTCGTGGCCCTGCTCGGTGACCGCGGCAACCGCGGCCAGCGCACGGCCAAGCCCGTGCTCGTGTTCCTGCCGGGCGAGCGGTTCACCGGCGCCCCGGGGGCACCGGAGCCCTCCGGCGCCCCGGAGACGTCCGGGGACCCGCGGGAGGCGCGCTGATGCTGTGGGGCTACGACGGCTGGTTCTGGGCCGCGGTCCTGCTCGGCGGCGCGTCCTTCCTGGTCTGCATGGCCCAGGCCCTGCGCGGCCGGCGGCCCGACGACTGGACCCAGGGCTCCGTGCTGGTGCTGGAGGCCTTCCTGCTCGCCTACGCGGTGGGCTCGGTCGTGATGCACGTGCTGGGCCCCGGGCCCACCGGCTCGGCGCTCGAGTACTGGGGCTATCTCCTCACCGCGCTGCTGATCCCGGCGGGGACGTTCGTGTGGTCCCTCGTGGAGCGCTCGGGCTGGTCCAACTACGTGCTCGCGGCCGCCGGCCCCGTGGTGGCGATCATGGTCTACCGCATGAACTTCATCTGGTACTACCAGTGAGCCTCCGCCCGCTGCCCGTCCCGACCGCCCAGGAGACCGCACGATGACCCGCCAGCCCCCCGAGCCCGGCCGCACCCGGCTGCAGCAGCGCTTCGGTCCCCGGGGCGGTGCTGTGCGCGCCGACCGGAAGTCCTCGGGCTTCGGCCGGCTGATCGTCGTGGTCTACGGGGTCTTCTCGCTCTCGGCCGGGGTCCGCTCCCTGTACCAGATCCTCACCGACCTCGGTGCGGCGCCGCTGCCGTACCTGCTCTCCGCGTTCGCCGCGGCCGTGTACGTGCTGGCCACCGTGGCCCTGGCCCGGCCCGGCGCCCGGTGGCACCGCGTCGCCACGGCCGCGGTCCTGGTCGAGCTGTGCGGCGTCCTCGGTGTCGGTGCGCTCTCGGTGCTCGCGCCGGGGCTGTTCCCGGAGGCCAGCGTGTGGTCCCACTTCGGCCGGGGCTACGGCTACGTCCCGCTGGTCCTGCCCATGGTCGGGCTCGTGTGGCTGTGGCGCTCCCGGCCGCGGGCGGCCGGCCCGGGAACCTGACCGCGGGGAGCCGCCGGGGGCCCGGTCCGGTGGGCCCCCGGCAGCGGGTAGGCTCGTGCGCGGGCCGGAGCGCCCCGCGACGCACCCCTCCCGGAAGGATCACCGCCCATGCCCGCACGCCTCGACGGCGCCGTGGACCACGACGTCCCCGTCCTGACCGACGGGACCGTGGTCCTGCGCCGGCTCGACGAGCGCGACGTCCCGCAGCTGGCCCGCAACTGCGCCGACCCCGCGGCCGCCGAGTTCACCACCGTGCCGCTGGGCTACACGGAGGCCGACGCCCGCTGGTACGTCGAGCAGTTCGTCCCCGACGCCTGGCGCGCGGGCCGCGAGTACAACTGGGCGGCCGCCGACGCGGCGACCGGCCGCCTCCACGGGACCGTGGGGCTCAACGCGCTGCGCGGGAGCACCGCCGACGTCGGACTCAACTTCGGCCCGCACGCCCGGGGCACCGGGGTCGCGGAGGCCGCCTGCCGGCTGCTGCTCGAGCACGGCTTCGAGCACCTGGGACTCACCTATGCTTACTGGATGGCGAAGGTCCCCAACTGGGCCAGCCGGAAGCTGGCGTGGAAGCTGGGGTTCCGCTCGCCGGTGCGCATCGACGGGTTCATGGAGCAGCGCGGGGCCTCCGTGGACGCCTGGCTCCTCACCCTGGGCGCCGGCGATCCCCGCACCCCCCAGGCCCCGTGGGACGGTCCGCGCCGCCCCGGGGCCGCCTCCTCCGCCGGGCCCGGCGCCCCGCGCTGACCCCCCGTCCGCCCGTCGCGTCCCTGCCCGTCCCGTCCCGTTCCTGCCTGTCCCGTTCCTGCGAGGAGAACCGTGTTCCGCTGGCGAGATCTCTCTGACGTCCCCCCGGGCTTCGGCCCGTCGGTGGTCACCCTCGGCAACTTCGACGGCGTCCACCGGGGCCACCAGCAGGTGGTGTCCCAGCTCGTCAGCACCGCCCGCGAGCGCGGCTGGGCCTCGGTGGTCGTGACCTTCGACCCGCACCCCGCGCAGGTGCACCGGCCCGGCAGCCACCCCGGGCTGATCATGGGCACCGAGGACAAGCTGGACGCGCTCGAGGCCACCGGGGCGGACGCGGTCCTCGTGCTCGAGTACACCCTGGGCTTCGCCGAGCAGACCACCGAGGAGTTCGTGCTGGGCGCCCTGGTGGGCCCGCTCGGCGCGCGCTGCCTCGTGGTGGGCTCCGACACCCGGCTGGGCCGGGGCAACTCCGGCAACATCGACACGCTGCGGGCGCTGGGGCAGCGGCACGGCTTCGAGGTCCGCGTCGTCGAGGACCTGCTCGACCCCCTGGCCGGGGAGGACCCGGAGCACGCCCCGGCGGGGGAGCGGCGCTGCTCGTCCACGTGGATCCGGGCCTGCCTGCAGGCGGGGGACGTGCGCGCGGCCGCCCGGCTGCTGGGGCGCAACCACCGCGTGCGCGGGGAGGTGGTGCACGGGGCCGCCCGGGGCCGCGAGCTCGGCTATCCCACCGCCAACCTCTCCCCGGAGGCCGCCGGGTTCGTCCCCGCGGACGGCATCTACGCCGGGTGGCTGGTCGACGCCCAGGGCACCCGCTGGCCCACGGCCATCTCCGTGGGCTCCAACCCCACGTTCGAGAACGTCCCCCGCCAGGTCGAGGCGCACGTCATCGACCGCCCCGCGGAGCGGGTGGAGGACTTCGACCTCTACGGCCAGGACGTGGCCGTCGAGTTCGTGGAGCGGCTGCGCGGGATGGTCGCCTACGAGGGCGTCGACAAGCTCGTGGCGCAGATGGACGACGACGTCGCCCGCACGCGAGAGCTCCTGGCCGCCGAGGCCTGAGCCCCGGCGGCCAGCCGCCCCGGGCCCGGGCTCCCGCGCTACATCTCCTCGTGCGTGTTCGGGTCGTAGCCCGAGCCGCTGATGCCGGTGTGCAGCATGCGCATCCGGTCCATCTGCTCCTCGTCGAGCTCCCAGTCGAAGACGTCCAGGTTCTCCGCCATCCGCCCGGTGTCGGAGGTCTTCGGGATCGGCACGGTCCGGGACTGCAGGTGCCACTTGAGCACCACCTGCGCCGGGGTCCGGCCGGTCCGGCGCGCGATCCGCGCGATCCACTCGTGCTGGAGGAGGTCGGTCTTGCGGCCCAGCGGGGACCAGGCCTGGGTGATGATGCGGTGCTCCTCGTGGAACTCCCGCAGCCGCTCCTGCTGGTACTGCGGGTGCAGCTCCACCTGGTTCACGGCCGGGGTCGTCCCGGTCTCGGAGATCAGGCGCCGGAGGTGGGCGGGGGTGAAGTTGGACACGCCGACCGAGCGGACGAGGCCTTCCTCCTGCAGCTCGAGCATGGTCCGCCACGTCTCGACGTAGCGGCCCACCGACGGGTTCGGCCAGTGGATGAGGTAGAGGTCCACGTGGTCGGTGCCCAGCCGCCGCAGCGAGCCGTCGAGGGAGCGTCGCACGGAGTCGGTGCCGTGGTCCCGGCCCGGCAGCTTGGTGGTGAGGAACAGCTCGCCGCGCGGCACCCCCGACGCGGCGATCCCCCGGCCCACCCCCGTCTCGTTGCCGTAGTTCACGGCCGTGTCGACCATCCGGTAGCCGCGCATCAGGGCCTCGGCGACGTTCGCCTCGGCCTCGGCGTCGTCCATGGGGTAGGTCCCCAGGCCGACCGCGGGGATCCGCCGTCCGTCCCGCATCGTGTGCGTGCGACCGGCGGGGCCGCGGCCCCGGTCCTGGTTGTTGTCCTTGCTCACGCGCTGCTCCTGTGCTCCGTGCCCCCGGGCGCCTGCGCGCCGGGGCCTCGTCGTGGTGTCCCTCCCATCTTGGCGCACGCCTCCGGGAGCGCCCAGCCGAGCACGCCGCGGGCCGCTCCGCTGGGGTGATGCCCGTGCGTCCGGTAGACTTGACGACGGTCCGACTGCAGTCCGTGGTTGTCGGGCCCCCGGGGACTCCCGGGACCCGGCGGCGAATCCGCCGACCGGGCCGCACGGTACTGACTCGAACGGAGTTACACGTGGCACTTGACGCCGCCATCAAGCAGGAGATCATCAAGGACTTCGCCACCCACGAGGGCGACACCGGTTCCCCCGAGGTGCAGATCGCGGTCCTGACCCGCCGGATCGCCGATCTGACGGAGCACCTGAAGCAGCACAAGCACGACCACCACACCCGCCGCGGCCTGATGGCCCTGGTCGGTCGCCGTCGCCGCATGCTGACCTACCTGCGCGACACCGACATCACGCGCTACCGCACGCTCATCGAGCGGCTCGGCCTGCGCCGCTAGTCGGCCCACGGCGGCGTCCCCCCGGTCCCCGGGCGGACGCCGCCGAGCACCACGCCCGTCCGGCACGGACGCCGGGCGGTCGAGCACCACCGAACAGCAGCATCACCGAACACCAGACGGGGCCACCGCGCCGATCATTCGCGGTCCTCGGTAGTGATCTCCGGAAACCGGACGGCCGATCCAGGCCCCGGCGCTCCGTGGATCTCGATCGAAGACCGGGTGGTCGCGGGCCGCCCCGCCGACACGAAACGGAGGTGACCCTTGGAGGGTCCCGAGATCCAGTACGCCGAAGCCGTCATCGACAACGGTTCCTACGGAAAGCGCGTCGTGCGCTTCGAGACCGGCCGCCTCGCCAAGCAGGCCGCCGGCTCCACCCTCGTCTCCATCGACGAGGACACCACCATGCTCGCCGCCACCACGGTGGGGAAGTCCCCCCGCGAGGGCTTCGACTTCTTCCCGCTGACGGTCGACGTCGAGGAGCGCATGTACGCCGCCGGGCGCATCCCGGGCTCCTTCTTCCGCCGCGAGGGCCGCCCCTCCACGGACGCGATCCTCACCTGCCGCCTCATCGACCGGCCGCTGCGCCCCGCCTTCGGCAAGGGCATCCGCAACGAGGTCCAGGTCGTCGTGACGATCCTGTCCATGAACCCGGACGAGATCTACAACACCGTCGCGATCAACGCCGCGTCGATGGCCACGACCCTGTCGGGCATGCCCTTCCAGGGCCCGGTCGGCGGCGTGCGGATGGCCCTGATGGCCGGCGCGAACGGCCAGCACCAGTGGGTGGCCTTCCCCAAGCACTCGCAGCTCGAGAACGCCGTGTTCGACATGGCCGTGGCCGGCCGCGTCGTCACCGGCAAGGACGGCTCCGAGGACGTCGCGATCATGATGGTCGAGGCCGAGGCCACCGACAACTCCTGGAACCTGATCAAGAACGACGGGGCCGTGGCCCCCACCGAGGCGCTCGTGGCCGAGGGCCTCGAGGCCGCCAAGCCCGCCCTCAAGGCCCTGTGCGACGCCCAGGCCGACCTCAAGGCCCGCGCCGGCAAGCCCGCGATGGAGCTGCCGCGCTTCGGCGGCTTCGGCGACGACGTCAAGGAGGCCGTGGCGGCCTCCGTCGGGACCCGGCTCGCCGAGGTCTACTCGATCGCCGGCAAGCAGGAGCGCGAGGCCGCGACCGACGAGCTGCACCGGTCGACCCTCGCGGAGCTCACCGGTGAGGGCGGCCCCTTCGCGGACCGCAGGGACGAGGTCAACGGCGCCTACCAGGCCCTGACCAAGCAGACCGTGCGCCAGCGGATCCTCACCGAGCAGGTCCGCATCGACGGCCGTGGCCTGACGGACATCCGCCAGCTCACCGCCGAGGTGGAGGTCCTGCCGCGCGTGCACGGCTCGGCGATCTTCGAGCGCGGCGAGACCCAGATCATGGGTGTCACCACGCTGAACATGCTCAAGATGGAGCAGCAGATCGACTCGCTGTCCCCGGTCAAGCACAAGCGCTACGTGCACCACTACAACTTCCCGCCGTACTCCACCGGCGAGACCGGCCGCGTGGGCTCCCCGAAGCGCCGCGAGATCGGCCACGGGGCGCTGGCCGAGCGGGCCATCACCCCGGTGCTGCCCTCCCGCGAGGAGTTCCCGTACGCGATCCGCCAGGTCTCCGAGGCGCTGGGCTCCAACGGCTCCACGTCGATGGGCTCCGTGTGCGCCTCGACCCTGTCGCTGCTCAACGCCGGCGTGCCCCTGCGCGCCCCGGTGGCCGGCATCGCCATGGGCCTGGTCTCCGACGAGGTGGACGGGGAGACCCGCTACGCCGCGCTGACCGACATCCTCGGCGCCGAGGACGCGCTGGGCGACATGGACTTCAAGGTCGCCGGCACCGCCGAGTTCGTCACCGCGATCCAGCTGGACACCAAGCTCGACGGCATCCCGTCCTCGGTCCTGGACGCGGCCCTGACCCAGGCCCGCGAGGCCCGCCTGCACATCCTCGAGGTGCTCAACGCGGCCATCGACCAGCCGGACGAGATGAGCGAGTTCGCCCCGCGCGTGATCTCCGTGACGGTCCCCGTCTCCAAGATCGGCGAGGTCATCGGCCCCAAGGGCAAGATGATCAACCAGATCCAGGAGGACACCGGCACCGACATCTCGATCGAGGACGACGGCACCGTCTACATCGGCGCCACCGACGGACCCTCGGCCGAGGCGGCCCGCGCGGCGATCAACGCGATCGCCAACCCGCAGGTCCCCGAGGTCGGGGAGCGCTACCTGGGCACCGTGGTCAAGACCACGACGTTCGGCGCCTTCGTCTCCCTCACCCCGGGCAAGGACGGTCTGCTGCACATCTCGGAGCTGCGCAAGCTCAACGAGGGCAAGCGCGTCACCGACGTCGAGGACGTCCTCGGCGTGGGCCAGAAGGTCCAGGTGGAGATCGCCAAGGTCGACGACCGCGGCAAGCTCTCGCTGGCCCCGGTGGTCGCCGAGGAGCCGAACGTCTTCCCCGAGGACGACGACGCCGCCGTCGAGGCCTGAGCCGGGCCCGTCCCGAGCACAGCAGAGCACGAGCAGAGCAACACGAGCAGAGAAAGCAGTACAGCTGGATGACGGCAGTCGATCTGCCGCTGGAGGCGGGCGACCGCGGCCCGGGGAGCATTCCCGGCCCGGACGCCCGCCTCTCGGCGGTCATGAGCAGTTCACCGACCACCACCGCCGCGGCGCTCACCGCGGCGGCCTCGGGGTTCACGCACACCCTGCACGAGGGCGAGGGCGGAAACGTGGTGCGGCGCACCGTGCTGCCGTGCGGCACCCGCGTGCTCACGGAGCGGATGCCGGCCCAGCGGGCCGTGACCGTCGGCTTCTGGGTGGGCGTCGGCTCCCGGGACGAGCAGCCCGGGCGGCTGGGCTCCACGCACTTCCTGGAGCACCTGCTGTTCAAGGGCACCGCCCGCCGCTCGGCGCTGCAGATCGCCGAGGCCTTCGACGAGGTGGGCGGGGAGTCCAACGCGGCCACGGCCAAGGAGCACACGTGCTACTACGCCCGCGTGCTCGCCGAGGACCTGCCCATGTCGATCGACGTCATCACCGACATGGTGACCTCGGCCGTCCTCGACCCGGAGGAGCTGGAGCGGGAGCGGGGGGTCATCCTCGAGGAGCTCGCCATGGACAAGGACGACCCCGAGGACGTCGCCTTCGAGGAGTTCACCCAGCGCGTGCTGGGGGAGCACCCCCTGGGCCGGCCCATCGGCGGCACCCCGGAGGAGATCCTCGCGGTGCCCCGCGAGGCCGTGCTCGAGCACTACCGCCGGCACTACCGGCCCGAGGGCCTCGTGGTGACCGCCGCGGGCGGGCTGGACCACGACGTCGTCGTGGGGCTCGTCGCGGAGGCCCTCGAGCGCGCCGGCTGGGACCCGGCCATCCCCGCCGCCCCGGTGGCCCGGCGCGAGCGCACCCCGGCGCCCCTGGCGCCCGAGTGGGGCGAGCACTTCCTGGAGCGGCCCGTGGAGCAGACCAACGTGCTGGTGGGCCGGCCCGGGATCGTGGCCGGGGACGAGCGCCGGTTCGCGATGACCGTGCTCAACGCGGCGCTCGGCGGCGGGATGTCCTCCCGCCTGTTCCAGGAGATCCGCGAGAAGCGCGGGCTGGCCTACAGCACGTTCTCCTTCTCGGGGGCGTACTCGGACGCGGGCTACTTCGGGATGTACGCGGGGTGCCTGCCGGCGCGCACGGACGAGGTCGTGGGGCTCATGACCGGCGGGCTGGAGACGCTCGCCGAGGACGGGATCGGCGAGGACGAGCTGCGCAAGGTCGTGGGCCAGCTGGGTGGTGGCACCGTGCTCGCCCTCGAGGACACCGGCTCGCGCATGTCGCGGCTGGGCTCGGCGGAGCTGAAGTCGGGGGAGTTCCTCGACATCGACGAGTCCCTGGACCGGGTGCGCTCCGTGACCCCGGAGCAGGTCCGGGAGCTGGCCGGCTGGCTGGCCGAGGGCCCCGTCGTCACCACGATCGTCGCGCCCACCCGCCGCTGACCGCCGGCGGCGCGGGTCCCGGCCCGCGCCGCCCCGTACCCCTGTGACCTAGAGTTGGAGCCATGACCCAGAGCACCGCCACCGAGACCACCCACGCCCCGGCGTCCGCCCCCTCCGAGCTGCGGGTCGCCGTGCTCGGGGCCCGCGGCCGGATGGGCAGCGAGGCCGTGGAGGCGGTGCGCCGCGCCGACGGCCTCCAGCTCGTCGCCGAGCTCGGCCGGGGCGACTCGCTCCAGGACCTCGTCGCCGCCGGCGCCCAGGTGGTGATCGACCTCACGGTGCCCTCCGCCACGGAGGCCAACGTGCGCTTCGCCGTGGAGCACGGCATCCACTGCGTCGTGGGTGCGACCGGCTGGGACGCCGAGCGGCTCGCCCGGCTGGAGGCGCTCCTGGCCGAGCACCCCGGCGTGGGCGTGCTCATCGCCCCCAACTTCTCGGTCGGTGCGGTGCTGGCCATGCGCTTCTCCGCCGAGGCCGCCCGCTTCTTCGAGTCGGTGGAGATCATCGAGCTGCACCACCCGGACAAGGTCGACGCCCCCTCCGGCACCGCCGCCCGCACGGCGGCACTCGTGGGCGAGGCCCGCCGCGCCGCCGGGGTGGCGCCGTCGCCCGACGCCACGGAGCAGGACCCGCACGGCGCGCGCGGGGCCGTCGTCGACGACGTCCGGGTGCACTCGGTGCGCCTGCGCGGGCTCGTGGCCCACCAGGAGACGCTGCTCGGCGGCCTCGGCGAGCAGCTCACCATCCGGCACGACTCCTTCGACCGGATCTCCTTCATGACCGGCGTGGTCCTCGGCGTCCGCGAGGTCGGCGCGCACCCGGGCCTCACGCACGGCCTCGAGGGCTACCTCGACCTGGGCCAGTGACCCGGTGAGCTCGATGCGCGCCTGGGGCTGGGCGCTGCTCGCGGTGGGCGCGCTGACCCTGTGGCTGCTGCCGCTGGCGGACGGTTCGAAGCTGTGGATCCTCGCGGTGCTCGTCTTCGCCGGCGTCTTCACGCTCCTGGAGTCCCCGAGCCGGGCCAAGCTCCTCGCGGCGGCCATGGTCGCCCTGCTCGTCGTCTATCTCGGCCTGAGCCTGCACCGCGCCGTCCTGCTGCTGGGCAGCGACGGCTGGATCGCCAAGGGCTTCGGCGTCGCCCTGCTGGTGCTGCCGGCCGTGGGCGTGTGGGCGCTGGTGCGGGAGGTCCTCTTCGGCGTGCGGACCGAGCAGCTCGGCCGCGCCCTCGAGGCGGAGGGCGGGCTGCCCGCGGACGACCTGCCCCGCACCCCGGCCGGCCGGATCGTGCGGGAGGCCGCCGACGAGCGGTTCCACGTCCACCGGGCGCGGACCGAGGAGCAGCCCGGGGACTGGCGCAACTGGTACCGGCTCTCCCTGGCCTACGCCGACGCCGGGGACCGCCGCCGTGCCCGCTCCGCCATGCGCGAGGCCGTGGCCCTGTCCCGCGGGCGCCCCGCCCGCGACGTGGAGGCCTCCGGCCCCGCCGGCGACGGGGCGGGCTGATCCGTGGGCGGAACGACCGATCCCGGCGGCGGCCCCGGGATCGCCCACCGCCGCGTCGGCCCCGGCGGTGCTCCCGGCGCGAAGACGGTAACCTGGCACCCATGACTGACTTCGCCACGCCCTCCGCCGCCGACCGCCCCGCGACCCCGGACCAGCCCCTGTTCGGGACGCTGCTCACCGCGATGATCACCGTCTTCGCGCAGGACGGCTCCGTGGACCTGGACGGCACCGCCGCCGTGGCCGAGCGCCTCGTCGACGACGGCTGCGACGGCCTCGTCGTCTGCGGCACCACGGGCGAGTACTCCACCATGACCGACGAGGAGAACCTGTCCGTGTTCCGCGCGGTCAAGGACGCCGTGGGCTCCCGGGTGCCGCTGCTGGCCGGCACCGGCTCGAACGACACCGAGCACTCCCGCTTCCTCTCCCGCGAGGCCGAGAAGATCGGCATGGACGGGTTGCTCATCGTCACCCCGTACTACAACAAGCCCACCCAGGCCGGCGTCGAGGCGCACTTCCGCAGCCTCGCCGACTCCGTGGACCTGCCGATCATGCTCTACGACATCCCGGGCCGGGCCGGCATCCCCATCGAGCCCGGGACCCTGATCTCGCTGGCGCAGCACCCCAACATCGTGGCCGTCAAGGACGCCAAGGCGGACCTGATGGCCGCGACCCGCGTGCTGGCCGAGACCGACCTGCTCTACTACTCCGGCGACGACGGGCTGACCCTCCCGTGGATGTCCATCGGGGCCGCGGGACTGGTGGGCGTCACCACCCACGTGGCCACCGCCGAGTACCGCCGGCTCATCGACGCCGTGCGCGCCCAGGACCTGACCACGGCCCGGCAGCTCCACCTGGACCTCGAGCCCGTGGTCCGCGCCACCATGACCCGCGCCCCCGGCGCCGTGGCGGCCAAGACGATCCTCATGTGGCAGGGCAAGCTGCCGCACGACACCGTGCGGCTCCCGCACGTCCGACCCACGGAGGCCGAGGCCGCCCTGATCCGCGCGGATCTGGAGGGCTCGATCGTCTCCGGCACCATCGAGTGACGAAAGGGGTCACATGACCCAATGGCACACCGACCTGTCCGCTCCCCCCGCACTCGGCGAGGACGCCCTGCGCGTCGTCCCGCTGGGCGGGCTGGGCGAGGTCGGAAGAAACATGACGGTGTTCGAGATCAACGGGCAGCTGCTCGTGATCGACTGCGGGGTCCTGTTCCCGGAGGAGAACCAGCCCGGCGTGGACCTGATCCTGCCGGACATCAACCACATCATCGACCGGCTCGACGACGTCGTGGCCGTGGTGCTGACCCACGGCCACGAGGACCACATCGGCGCGGTCCCGTACCTGCTCAAGCGCCGCCCCGACATCCCCGTGATCGGCTCCCGGCTGACGCTCGCCCTGATCGAGGCGAAGCTGCAGGAGCACCGCATCAAGCCGTACACCATGGCGGTGCGCGAGGGGCAGGTCGAGCGGCTCGGTGAGTTCGAGGTCGAGTTCGTGGCCGTCAACCACTCCATCCCGGACGCGCTGGCCGTGTTCCTGCGCACGAAGGCCGGCACCGTGCTGCACACCGGCGACTTCAAGATGGACCAGCTGCCCCTCGACGGCCGGATCACGGACCTGCGCCACTTCGCCCGCCTGGGCGAGGAGGGCGTGGACCTGTTCCTCACCGACTCCACCAACGCCGAGGTCCCCGGGTTCACCCCCACGGAGAAGCACATCGGCCCGGTGCTCGCCGACGTCATCGGGCGCGCCCCCAAGCGCGTGGTCGTGGCCTCCTTCTCGTCGCACGTCCACCGCGTGCAGCAGGTGCTCGACGCCGCCGCCGAGCACGGGCGCAAGGTGGCCTTCATGGGCCGGTCGATGGTGCGCAACATGACCATCGCCGAGAAGCTGGGCTACCTCGAGGTCCCGCCGGACACCCTGATCGACCAGAAGAGGATCGACGACCTCCCGGACTCCCAGCTGGTCATCATGTGCACCGGCTCGCAGGGCGAGCCGATGGCCGCGCTGTCCCGGATGGCCAACGGCGACCACAGGGTCCAGCTCAACGAGGGCGACACCGTGATCCTCGCGTCCTCGCTCATCCCGGGCAACGAGAACTCCGTGTTCCGGATCATCAACGGGCTCATGCGCCTGGGCGCGAACGTCGTGCACAAGAGCAACGCCAAGGTGCACGTCTCCGGGCACGCCGCCGCGGGCGAGCTGCTCTACTGCTACAACATCGTCGAGCCCGAGTACGTCATGCCCGTGCACGGCGAGGTCCGCCACCTCATCGCCAACGGCAGGCTCGCCGAGGAGACCGGCGTGCCGACCGACCACGTGCTGCTCGCGGAGAACGGCACCGTGGTCGACATGGCCGCCGGGCAGGTCCGGATCACCGGCCAGGTGGAGTGCGGCGACGTCTACGTGGACGGCTCCTCCGTGGGCACCATCACCGACGCCGACCTCAAGGACCGCCTGGTGCTGGCCGAGGAGGGCTTCATCTCGGTGATCACCGTGGTCAACCGCGACACCGGGAAGGTCGTCTCCGGCCCGGACGTGCACGCGCGCGGCGTCGCGGAGGACGACAAGGTCTTCGACGACATCAAGCCGAAGATCACCGCCGCCCTCGAGGAGGCGATCAACCACTCGGGCAAGAACCACACCACCCAGCAGCTCCAGCAGGTGGTGCGCCGCACGATCGGGTCGTGGGTCAACCGCCGGCTGCGCCGCAAGCCGATGATCGTCCCGGTCGTCATCGAGGCCTGAGCGCACGGGCCTCCTCCGCCCGTGCGGCACCGCGGGCGGAGGAGGGCCGTGGTCTACCCTGGGAGCATGGCGACTCGTACTTCCCCTGCCCGCAAGGGCGCCTCGACGTCGCGTGGCAAGAACAGCACGTCTTCTGCGCGGTCGTCGGGCACCAGCCGGAAATCCTCCTCCTCCGCGGCGGGACGGGGTTCCGCGCGCCCCGCCGAGCCCACCCCGCGGACGGTGCCCGCCCTGGCCTGGTGCGCGCGCCTGGTCGGCGGTGCCTGGACGGCCGTCGCCCACGTGGTGGGCGGCGCCGTGCGCCGCATGGGCACCCTGCGCACCGACGTGCCCGCCGAGCAGCTGCGGGACGGCGGCGCGCTGTTCCTCCTGCTGCTCGGGTTGCTGTGCGCCGCCGTCGAGTGGTGGAACCTGCCCGGTGCCACGGTGGGCTGGATCGCCGTGCCCGCCGTCGTGGTGCACCAGGTGCTCGCCGGCACCTTCGGCTGGATGGCCCTGGTCCTGCCCCTGCCGCTCGTCGGCTTCGCGCTGCGCCGCTTCCGCCACCCGGGAGACACCTCCGCCAACAACCGCATCGTGATCGGCCTGGGGGCCGCCGTGGTGGCGGGCTCGGGCCTGGCCCACCTGCTCCTGGGGCACCCCTCCATGAGCGACGGCCGCGAGGCCCTGGGCACGGCCGGCGGCACCGTCGGCTTCCTCGCCGCGGACCCCCTGAGCGCCCTCGTCACCCCGGTCGGGGCCGGGGCCGTCTTCGTCGCCGTCCTGCTCCTGTCCGTGCTCGTGGTCACCGCCACGCCCGTGCACCTCATCGGCCCCCGCCTCCGGCAGGGCTACTGGCGGCTGATGGGCCAGGAGGACTCCGGCCCCGCCACCGACCTGTCCGGCGAGCGCCACGACCGCTCCTACCTCGAGGAGCACCACGCGCGCCCCGAGGCCGGCCGGACCCGCCGGCAGAAGCGCCGCGACCGCAAGGAGGCCGAGGCCGAGCGGCGCGCCCTCGACGGCTACCGCGGGGACGAGGCGTTCGAGCGGGCCGTCGTCGACCAGGAGCAGTCCGGCGACCAGGCGCCCACCCGCGTCTTCGACGTCGACTCCGCCCGCGCCGCCCGCCGGCAGGGCGCCTCCGGGGCGCACGCCGTGCCGGCCACGGGAGGACCGGCACCCGCGGCCGGGTCGCAGGAGAGCACCGGGCCGCGCCCGGGCCAGAAGCGACCCACCCAGGAGCAGCTCGCCGCCACCCGGCTGCGCCGGGAGCAGGGCCTGGAGCCCGCCGCGGACACCGCCGCGGGTTCCGGCTCGCCCGCGCTCGAGGACCTCTCGGCGGGGTCGGCGGGCTCGACCTCCGTCGTCGCCCGCACGCACACCCCCGAGGCACCGATCCCGGCCCGCGCCGAGCAGCTCACGCTCGAGGGGGACATCGCCTACTCCCTGCCGACGCCCGGGGCCCTCGTGCACGGCCCGCCGCCCAAGGAGCGCTCCGAGGCCAACGACGCCGTGGTCGCCGCCCTGACCAGCGTCCTGGAGCAGTTCAACGTGGACGCCGTGGTCACCGGCTTCTCCCGCGGGCCCACCGTCACCCGGTACGAGATCGAGCTGGGCTCCGGCACCAAGGTCGAGCGGGTCACGGCGCTGTCCAAGAACATCGCCTACGCGGTGGCCTCCGCCGACGTCCGCATCCTCTCCCCGATCCCGGGCCGCTCCGCGATCGGGATCGAGATCCCCAACACCGACCGCGAGACGGTGTCCCTGGGCGACGTCCTGCGCTCGCACAACGCCCGCAAGACCGACCACCCCATGGTGATGGGCGTGGGCAAGGACGTGGAGGGCGGCTACGTGGTGGCCAACCTCGCGAAGATGCCGCACCTGCTCGTGGCCGGCGCGACCGGCGCGGGAAAGTCGAGCTTCGTGAACTCGATGATCGTCTCGCTGCTGATGCGGGCCACCCCCGACGAGGTGCGGATGGTCATGGTCGACCCCAAGCGCGTCGAGCTGACCGCCTACGAGGGCGTGCCCCACCTGATCACCCCGATCATCACCAACCCCAAGAAGGCCGCCGAGGCGCTGCAGTGGGTCGTGCGGGAGATGGACGCCCGCTACGACGACCTCTCCCACTACGGCTACAAGCACGTCGACGACTTCAACAAGGCCGTGCGCAACGGCAAGGTCCAGCCGGAGCCGGGCTCCAAGCGCGTGATCCGGCCCTACCCCTACCTGCTCGTGATCGTGGACGAGCTCGCGGACCTCATGATGGTCGCCCCGCGCGACGTCGAGGACGCGATCGTGCGGATCACCCAGCTCGCCCGGGCCGCCGGGATCCACCTGGTGCTCGCGACCCAGCGGCCCTCCGTCGACGTGGTCACCGGGCTGATCAAGGCCAACGTGCCCTCCCGCATGGCCTTCGCGACGTCGTCCGTCACCGACTCCCGGGTGGTCCTCGACCAGCCCGGGGCCGAGAAGCTCATCGGCCAGGGCGACGCCCTCTTCCTGCCCATGGGCGCCTCCAAGCCCATGCGCGTGCAGGGCGCGTGGGTCTCCGAGTCGGAGATCCACGAGGTCGTCGACCACGTCAAGGGCCAGATGAAGGCCCACTACCGGCAGGACGTGGTCCAGGAGGCCCCCCAGAAGACCATCGACGAGGACATCGGGGACGACCTGGAGGTCCTCCTGCAGGCCACCGAGCTGGTGGTCACCACCCAGTTCGGCTCCACGTCCATGCTCCAGCGCAAGCTGCGCGTGGGCTTCGCCAAGGCCGGCCGGCTCATGGACCTGCTGGAGTCCCGCGGCGTCGTCGGGCCCTCCGAGGGGTCCAAGGCCCGCGACGTGCTCGTCAAGCCCGACGACCTCGCCGCGACCCTCGCCGTGCTCCGCGGCGAGGAGCCGCCGGTCCCCTCCGGCGGGACCGGCGGCTCGGTCGACTACGGCGAGGACCCCGTCGAGGCCTCGCTGGCCACGACCGCCGTCGACCACCACGACGACGCCGAGGACCCCGAGGGCTCCGAGGACGCCTGGCAGCTCACCGGCCGCTGAGGCCGGCCACCCCAACACCACCAGGAAGAGAGCACCCGATGAGCCCCGCGGACCCGGCCTCCAACCTCAATCTCCCCAACGCGCTCACCGCCCTGCGCATCGTGCTGGTGCCCTTCTTCGTGTGGTTCCTGTGGGCCGGCGGCACCCAGGGCGAGGACTCCCTGGCCATGCGGTGGACCGCCCTCGCGGTGTTCGCCGTCGCGATGTACACGGACAAGCTCGACGGCGACATCGCCCGGGCCCGGGGCCTGATCACCAGCTTCGGCAAGATCGCCGACCCCATCGCGGACAAGCTGCTCACCGGCGCCGCGTTCGTGGTGCTCTCGATGCTCGGGGAGCTGTGGTGGTGGGTCACCGTGGTGATCCTGGTGCGCGAGTGGGGGATCACGCTCCTGCGCTTCGTCGTCATCCGCTACGGGGTCATGGCCGCCTCGAAGGGCGGCAAACTCAAGACGGTCCTGCAGACGGTCGCGCTGCTGCTGCTGCTGCTGCCCCTGGTCCCGCTCGTGGGCGCCTGGTGGCCGTGGCTGGGCTGGACCGCCATGGGCGCAGCCCTCGTGGTCACGGTCGTGACGGGCGTGGACTACGTCGTCAAGGCCCTGCAGCTGCGGCGCCGGGCGCTCGCGGGGCAGGACACGGCGTGAGCGGACCCCGGCCCGCCGCGAGCGCGCTCGTCGAGGCGGCCGTCCGTCGGGGGCTGACGATCGCGACCGCGGAGTCGCTGACCGGTGGGGCCCTGGCCGCCGCCGTCGTCGACGTGCCCGGAGCCTCCGCCTGCTTCGAGGGCGCGGTCGTGTCCTACTCGAACCGGGTCAAGACCGAGGTGCTCGGCGTCCCGGCCCCGCTGCTGGCCGGGCGCGGCTCCGTCGACCCCGACGTCGCGGTCGCCATGGCGGAGGGCGCCCGCCGGCGGCTGGGCACCGACTGGGCCGTCGCCACCACCGGTGTGGCCGGGCCGGAGCCGCACGACGGCAGGCCCGTGGGCACGGTCTGCCTCGGCCTGGCGGGCCCGCGGGGCTCGACGGCCGTCGAGCTGCACGTCGCCGGGGACCGCCCGGCCATCCGCGCGGCCACGGTGGACGCCGCCCTCGAACGGCTCACCGCGGCGATCTCGCTCCCAGACAACTCCCAGTGAAAAAGTCCGGTCGGCGGGGAAGAATGGAACCATCAGCGTGGTTATCAATGATCGCAGGCTCTCGTTGAGCCGCTCGGAGTCAAGGTGACGACCGGCCGATGCCGGGGGCACCGGCCGCATCAGGCGGTGACACTGCCGCACACATGAGGAGACAAGCGATTCACATGACGAAGCAACCCGTGTCCGTCAATGGCGTCGTCCGTTGGAAGGACGTGGGCCTGGACGAGGACAGCGCAACCGAGACGAAGGACATGAAGATGGGTGTACTCCGCCAGGAGATCGGTGAGGTCCTGCGCAACGTCCGGCAGCGCCAGGGGCGCACCCTCCGAGAGGTCTCGCACAGCGCCCGCGTCTCCCTCGGCTACCTGAGCGAGGTGGAGCGCGGCCAGAAGGAAGCGTCCTCGGAGCTGCTCGCCTCGATCTGCGCCGCCCTCGACATCCCGATGTCGCAGATGCTGCGCGAGGTCGCCGACCGCCTCGCCTACGCCGAGGGCCTCCTGGTCCCGGACACGGTGCCCAGCGACCTCACGGAGCAGTACTCGCGCGAGTTCGGCCGCGTGAACGGCGGCGAGGCCGCGGCGGCCGGCGCCCGCTGATCCCGGGCGGCACCCCGCCCGCCACGACGTCCCGGAGGGCTCGTCGGTCCCAGGACCGCCGGGCCCTCCGGCATGTGCCCGCCCGGGTGCTCCGATGGGAGAATCGACCGGCACGAGCACGCACCGCACGACGACGAAGGAGAGCGCGCATGAGGCTGAGCAGCTTCTGGGAGCTGATGGCCGACGAGTTCGGGGCGGGCTACAGCAAGGTCCTCGCCCGGGACCTGGTGCTGGGGGAGCTCGGCCACCGCACGGCCTCCGAGGCCATCGAGGACGGCGTGGACCCGCGGACCGTGTGGTTCGCCCTGTGCCGGGCGCAGGACGTCCCGGAGTCGCGCTGGTGGGGCACGGACCGGCCCCCGGCGGGCTGAGCCGGGCGGCGCGCCGGACGCGGCCGTGGACCCGGCACCGCTTCGAAGGTATATTCGAAACCGTGGCGCGCACTGCACAGCGCACCGCCCGCCAGGGAGCGGACCGGTGACCGTCCCCAGACCCCGTTCCGGAGGCCTTAGGGTGTCCGACCGCGGCGATACCGTGGAACACGAAACGACCAGCAAGAACGGTTCCGGCCACACCGGCGGAGCCCGCGAACACGAGGTGGATCATGGCAGGCAAGGCCAGCACGCAGCGCCCCGACCAGCAGTTCGGTTCCGACCGCGAGAAGGCCCTGGAGACGGTCCTCGCGCAGATCGACAAGAACTACGGCAAGGGCTCGGTGATGAGGCTGGGCGACCGCCCGGCGACGAAGATCGAGACCATCCCCACCGGCTCCATCGCCATGGACGTGGCCCTGGGCATCGGCGGGTTCCCCCGCGGCCGGGTCGTGGAGATCTACGGCCCGGAGTCCTCCGGCAAGACCACGGTCGCCCTGCACGCGGTGGCCAACGTCCAGAAGGCCGGCGGCATCGCGGCGTTCATCGACGCCGAGCACGCGCTGGACCCGGCCTACGCCGAGAAGCTCGGCGTGGACACGGACAGCCTGCTGGTCTCCCAGCCGGACACCGGCGAGCAGGCCCTGGAGATCATGGACATGCTCGTGGGCTCCGGGTCCATCGACATCATCGTCATCGACTCGGTCGCGGCCCTGGTGCCCAAGGCCGAGATCGAGGGCGAGATGGGCGACAGCCACGTGGGTCTGCAGGCGCGTCTGATGAGCCAGGCGCTGCGCAAGATCACCGGCCGGCTCTCGCACTCGAACACCACCGCGATCTTCATCAACCAGCTGCGCGAGAAGATCGGCGTGTTCTTCGGCAGCCCCGAGACCACCACCGGCGGCAAGGCGCTGAAGTTCTACGCCTCGGTGCGCGTGGACGTGCGTCGCATCGAGACGCTCAAGGACGGGGCGAACCCGGTGGGCAACCGGACCCGTGCCAAGATCGTCAAGAACAAGATGGCCCCGCCCTTCAAGCAGGCCGAGTTCGACATCCTCTACGGAGAGGGCATCTCCACCGAGGGCGGGCTCATCGACATGGGCGTGGAGCACGGCATCGTGAAGAAGTCCGGGGCGTGGTTCACCTACGAGGGGGACCAACTCGGGCAGGGCAAGGAGAACGCCCGCCGCTTCCTCAAGGACAACCCGGAGCTGGCCGAGGAGATCGAGCGCCGGATCCTGATCAAGCTCGGGATCGTGGCCGACCCCGAGGCCGCGGCGGAGACCGAGGAGGACGCGCCCGTGGCCGGGCTGCCCTCCGAGGCCGGCGGCCCGGCCTTCTGAGCGGGTCCGTGACCGAGAGCCCCTACGCGCGCCGCCGCCGACGGTCCTCCGCCCGCCACCGCGGGCCGGAGGGCCCGGCGGCGTCCGCGGCCCAGGACCCGGAGCCGGATCCGCGGGAGGTGGCCCGGGCGATCGTCCTGCGCCAGCTCACCGCCTCCGCCAAGAGCCGCAAGCAGCTCGAGGACAAGCTCGCCGACCGCAACGTCCCCGAGGACGTGGCCCGGGAGGTGCTGGACCGCTTCGAGGAGGTCGACCTCGTCGACGACGCCCAGTACGCGGAGCTCTACGTCCGCTCCCGGGCCGGCTCGCGCAAACTGGCCCGCGCCGCCATCCGCCGCGAACTGGCCTCCCGCGGGATCTCGGGCGAGCTCGCGGAGTCGGCGCTCGAGCAGCGCACGGACGAGGACGAGCGGGCGGACGCCGCCGACCTCGTGCGCCGCAAGCTGCCCGCCGGGCTCGACCCCACCGACCGCGCGGAGCGGGACCGCGCGGTGCGCCGGCTGGTCGGCATGCTCGGACGGAAGGGCTACGCCCCCGGTCTGGCCTTCGCCGTCGTCCAGGAGGAGCTCGAGGCCCGCTCCGGGGCCGCGGCGGAGGACGACGGATCCGGCGAGGCGTACCCCGACACTCCCTGAGCCGGGTCTCCGCGCCGGGGCACCCGGGAACGGCACGGAGCCGCCCGCGTCGGCCGGATGTCCTGGCGCGGCCGGGGACGGGACGAGCGCCGCCCGCGGCCCGTACAATTGACCGGTGATCTCGACCCCTGCCGCCCTGTCCCCGGACCCGACCGCGTCCGCCACCGCCCCGCGTTCCTACGAGGTGCGCACCTTCGGATGCCAGATGAACGTCCACGACTCCGAGCGGATCACCGGTCTGCTCGAGGCCGCCGGCTACGTCCGCGCCGAGGACGGCGAGCCGGACCTCGTGGTGTTCAACACCTGCGCGGTGCGCGAGAACGCCGACAACAAGCTCTACGGCAACCTCGGCCAGCTCGTGCCGGCGAAGAAGCGCAACAAGGACCTGCAGATCGCGGTGGGCGGCTGCCTGGCGCAGAAGGACCAGGACACCATCCTCGAGAAGGCCCCGTGGGTCGACGTGGTCTTCGGCACCCACAACATCGGGTCGCTGCCGGCGCTGCTGGAGCGCTCCCGGCACAACGCCGAGGCCCAGCTCGAGATCCTCGACGCCCTCGAGGTCTTCCCCTCGACGCTGCCGACCAAACGGGACAGCGCCTACTCCGGCTGGGTGTCGATCTCGGTGGGCTGCAACAACACGTGCACGTTCTGCATCGTCCCGTCGCTGCGCGGGAAGGAGCGGGACCGCCGGCCGGGAGACGTCCTCGCCGAGGTGCAGGCCCTCGTCGACGACGGCGCGGTCGAGGTCACGCTCCTCGGGCAGAACGTGAACTCCTACGGCGTGGAGTTCGGGGACCGCGGCGCGTTCGCCAAACTGCTGCGTGCGTGCGGGCAGATCGAGGGCCTGGAGCGGGTGCGCTTCACGAGCCCCCACCCGGCGGCCTTCACCGACGACGTCATCGACGCCATGGCGGAGACCCCCAACGTCATGCCCCAGCTGCACATGCCCCTGCAGTCGGGTTCGGACCGGGTGCTCAAGGAGATGCGCCGCTCCTACCGCTCCCGCCGGTTCCTCGGCATCCTGGACACGGTCCGCGAGCGCATCCCGGAGGCCGCGATCACCACCGACATCATCGTGGGCTTCCCCGGGGAGACCGAGCGGGACTTCCAGGACACCCTCGACGTCGTGGCCGCCTCCCGCTTCTCCTCCGCCTACACGTTCCAGTACTCGGTCCGCCCCGGCACCCCCGCGGGGGAGATGGCGGACCAGGTGCCCAAGGCCGTGGTGCAGGAGCGCTTCGAACGCCTCGTCGCCCTGCAGGACCGGATCGCGGCGGAGGAGAACCGCCGGGTCGTCGGGCGCCGGGTCGAGCTGCTCGTCACCGCAGAGGCCGGCAAGAAGTCCGGGCAGACCCACCGGCTCTCCGGGCGCGCGCGGGACCAGCGGCTCGTGCACTTCTCCGTCCCGGAGGGCGCGGAGTCCCCGCGGCCCGGGGACTTCGTGACCGTGACCGTCACCGACGCCGCCTCCTACCACCTCATCGCCGATCCCCGGGCGGCCCGGGACTACGAGCTGCGGCGCTCGCGCGCCGGCGACGCCTGGGACCGCCGGCAGGCGGAGTCCTGCGGCGTGCCCACCGCCCCGGACGGCGCCGGAGCCCGGCCCGTGAGCCTCGGCATGCCGAGCCTGCCCGTCCGGTGAGCGCCGGGGCCCTGCCGGTCGTCGCCGTCGTCGGTGCCACGGGGACCGGCAAGACCGCCCTCGGCGTCGAGCTGGCGCTGCGGCTGGGCGGGGAGGTGGTCAACGCCGACTCGATGCAGTTCTACCGCGGCATGGACATCGGCACCGCCAAGGCCACGGCCGAGGAGCGGCGCGGCGTGCCCCACCACCTCCTCGACGTCCTGGACGTCACGGAGGAGGCCTCCGTGGCGGACTTCCAGCGTGCCGCCCGGGCGTGCTTCGCGCCGATCCGCGCCCGCGGCCGCGTTCCCGTCCTGGTCGGCGGCTCGGGGCTCTACGTCCGCGCCGCCCTGGACGTGCTCGAGCTGCCCGGCACGGACCCGGCCGTGCGGTCCCGGCTCGAACGGGAGCTCGCCGAGCAGGGCCCGGGCGCGCTGCGCGAGCGGCTCCTCCGCGTCGATCCCGGGTCCGCGGCCCGGGTGCGCGACGACCGCCGGCTCGTGCGCGCCCTCGAGGTGTGGGAGCTGACCGGCCGCCCCTTCACCTCCTTCATGCCCCGCCGGGAGTACGTGCAGCCCACCGTGCAGCTCGCCCTGGGGCTCGACCGCGCCGAGCTGCACTCCCGGCTCGCCCGGCGGGTCGGCGCCATGGTCGAGGCGGGCCTGGAGACCGAGGTGCGCGAGCTCGCCGCGCGCGGGCTGCGCGCCGGGCGCACCGCGTCCCGCGCCCTGGGCTACGGGCAGTTCCTCGACGTCGTGGACGGCCGGGCCTCGGCCGCCGAGGCGGCCGAGGCCACCGTGGTGGCCACCCGGCAGTTCGCCCGCCGCCAGCTCACCTGGTTCCGGGCGGACCCGCGGGTGCACTGGCTGGACCCGTCCCGGCCCGGGCTCGTGGACCACGCCGTGCGGATCGTCGAGCAGGCGGCGGGCGGCTCCGCCGACCGGTAGCGCGCGCCGGACCGGCCGGTTCCCCCGGCCGCCGTGGCGGCTCCCGGCCGCGTATCATGACCGGGTGACCTCCGCGCAGCCCGACACCCTCCCGACCGCCCCCGCCCCGGACGCCGCCGCTCCCTGGGGGGAGCTGCGCGGCCGTGCCTTCAGCAAGGGCCACGGCACGGGCAACGACTTCGTCCTGCTGACGGACCCGCACGCCGAGCTCGCGCTCGACGCCGCCCTGGTGTCCCTGGTGTGCGACCGCCACCGCGGCATCGGCGGCGACGGGCTGATCCGCGCCGTGCGCTCCGAGGCGCTGCCCGAGGGCCGGACCGTCCTGGCGGACGCCCCCGACGCCGAGTGGTTCATGGACTACCGCAACAACGACGGCTCGATCGCCGAGATGTGCGGCAACGGCGTGCGCGTGTTCGTCCACTACCTCGTCGAGCGGGGCCTCGTGCAGGTCCCCGAGGGGGACGTGCTGCGGATCGGCACCCGTGCCGGGGTGAAGACCGTGGCGCGCACCGACTCCGGCTACGCCGTGGACATGGGCCCGTGGAGCTTCCGGGACGGGGAGACCGCCCGCTCCCGGGGCTCGGACGCCGTCGTCACCGCGAAGGGGCTGAAGGTGCCCCGCCCGGCGCTGTCGATCGGGATGGGCAATCCGCACACCGTCGTGGCGCTCGCGGAGGGGGAGAAGCTCGACCAGCTCGAGCTGGTCACCGCGCCGGTCGTGCGCCCGGAGCCCGAGGACGGCACGAACGTCGAGTTCGTGGTCCCCGCCGACGGCGACGACGACGGCGTGGGCCGGGTCCGCATGCGGGTGCACGAGCGCGGGGTGGGCGAGACGCAGTCCTGCGGCACCGGCGCGTGCGCCGCGGCGGCCGCCACCCGCTTCTGGGGCGGGGCGACGGCTCCGGACCAGTGGCTCGTGCAGGTGCCCGGCGGGGTGGTCTCGGTCACGTTCGTCCCCGCGCCGGACGGTGCGGAGCACGTGGTCCTCGCGGGCCCGGCCGTGCTCGTGGCGGACGGCACCTTCGTCTGAGCCCCGGGCCGCCGCCGGCGGGACTCAGGCCCGCCGCTCGACCCGCAGCACCCGGAACCCCTTGTCGGTCGCGTGCCGGGACACGCGGAAGGCCTCGCCCAGCTCGGTCGCGAGCCACTTCTGCAGCGAGTCGGCGCCCAGGTTCTTCTGCACCACCAGCCACGCGCTCCCGCCCGGGCCCAGCCGGGGGAGCCAGCGCAGGAGCAGCTCGTGCAGCTGCTGCTTGCCGACCCGGATCGGCGGGTTGGACCAGATGGTGTCGAAGCGCCGATCCGGCGGCACCTGATCGGGCAGCAGCACCTCGACGTTGCCCAGGCCCAGGGCGGCGGCGTTGTCGCGGGTGAGCCCGAGGGAGCGCTCGTTGACGTCCACCGCGGTGACCCGGGCCCCGGGAGCGGCCTGCGCCAGGCTCAGGGCGATCGGCCCCCAGCCGCACCCGACGTCCAGGAGCTCCTCACCGGCCGGATCGGGAACATTTCGGAGCAGCACGGACGTTCCCTTGTCGAGACCTCGCGGGCTGAAGACCCCGTTGGAGGTCTGCAGGACGACCTCCCGCCCGCGCAGGGCCACGCTCACGGGGCGGCGCACCTCCGGCACCGAGGGGTCCTCCGAGAAGTAGTGCTCGGTCCCCGGGTTCGGGGTCGCCGGGCCGGCGGCGGGATCGGGGGTGTCGGGACGCCGTGTCATAGATCCTCATGCTACCGACTGCACCGGCGCCGCCCGCACCGCGCGGGCGTCCTCCCGCGGCCTCCGCCGTCGGGGGCGGCGACTAGAATCCAGGAACCACATCCTTCCGAAAGGAACCATGACCCAGTCTCACAACATCCCTGCCGACCACAGCACCGCGGCTCCCGCGGTGGAGGCCGACAACGGCCTGAGCCGGCAGGACCTCGAGGACGTCGTCGAGCGCGTCCTGTCCCGTGCCCGGGCGCGCGAGGCGGACAACGGCGAGCACGACGACCCCGGGAGCTCCGCGGCCGGCCGGGTGACCGGCCGCGCCCGGGAGCTGGCCGACACCGGCCAGGAGCACTCGGACCACGACGGCGAGCAGCAGGATCTCGACGAGCGCCGGGCCCTGCGCCGCGTCGGCGGACTGTCCACCGAGCTCGAGGACGTCACGGAGCTCGAGTACCGCCAGCTGCGCCTCGAGCGGGTCGTGCTGGCCGGCCTCTGGACGGGAGGCACCCTCCAGGAGGCCGAGAACTCCCTGCGGGAGCTCGCGGCGCTCGCCGAGACCGCCGGCTCCGAGGTGCTGGACGGCATCGTGCAGCGCCGGCTCAAGCCGGACCCCGCCACCTTCCTCGGCTCCGGCAAGGCCAAGGAGCTGCGCGACATCGTCGCCTCGACCGGCGCCGACACCGTCGTCGTGGACTCCGAGCTGGCCCCGTCCCAGCGGCGCGGGCTGGAGGACGTCGTCAAGGTCAAGGTCATCGACCGCACCGCTCTGATCCTGGACATCTTCGCCCAGCACGCCAAGTCCAAGGAGGGCAAGGCGCAGGTGGAGCTCGCGCAGCTCGAGTACCTGCTCCCGCGCCTGCGCGGCTGGGGCGAGTCGCTGTCCCGCCAGGCCGGTGGCCGCGCGGCCGCCGGCGAGGGCATCGGCTCCCGCGGCCCCGGCGAGACGAAGATCGAGCTGGACCGCCGCCGGATCCGCACGCGGATGGCCAAGCTGCGCCGCGAGATCGCCGGGATGAAGCCGGCCCGCGAGACCAAGCGGCTCAACCGCCGCCGCAACTCGGTGCCGTCCGTGGCGATCGCCGGCTACACCAACGCGGGCAAGTCCTCGCTGCTCAACCGGCTCACGGACGCCGGCGTGCTCGTGGAGAACGCCCTGTTCGCGACCCTGGACCCCACGGTCCGCCGGACGCAGACGCCGGACGGCATCGGGTACACGCTCTCGGACACGGTCGGCTTCGTCCGCTCGCTGCCCACGCAGCTCGTGGAGGCCTTCCGCTCCACCCTGGAGGAGGTCGCCGACGCCGACCTCATCCTGCACGTGGTGGACGCCTCCCACCCGGACCCCGAGGGCCAGATCCGGGCGGTGCGCCAGGTGTTCACGGACATCGACGCGCAGAACATCCCCGAGATCATCGTGCTCAACAAGGTCGACGCCGCGGACCCCTTCGTGGTCGAGCGGATCCGGCAGCGCGAGCGCAACGTCGTGGTGGTCTCGGCCCGTACGGGCGAGGGCCTCGACGCGTTGCGCGAGCGGATCAGCGAGTCGATCCCGCGCCCGGAGACGGTGCTGGACCTGGTGGTCCCGTACCAGCGCGGCGACGTCGTCAGCCGGCTGCACGACTGGGACGCGGAGATCCTGCGCACCGAGCACCTGCCCGAGGGCACGCACCTGCTCGTGAAGGTCCGCGAGGACCTCGCGGCCGAGCTCGCGGAGTTCGCCCCGGAGCGGGCACCCGGCTTCGGCGCCGAGAGCGCCTGAGCCGGTGACCGCAGCCTTCGTGGACGCGTCCGGGCAGGACGTCTCCGGCGTGCGCCCGGAGACGCTGCCCGGAGCCCAGGACGCCCTGGCCCTGCTCGACACCGCGGTCACCGCGATGGGCGGGCAGGTCCGGGACGGCCAGCGGCTGATGACCGCCAAGGTCGCCGAGGCCCTCGACCGGGGCCGGCACCTGCTCGTCCAGGCGGGGACCGGGACCGGGAAGTCGCTGGCCTACCTGGCCCCGCTCGTGGAGCACGCCCAGCACGCGGACAAGCCGGTGGTCGTCGCCACCGCGACCCTCGCCCTGCAGTCGCAGATCGTGGGCCGTGACGTGCCCCGCCTGCTGGCCGCCCTGGAGGGCGAGCTCGAGCGGGAGGTGGACGTCGCGCTGCTCAAGGGCCGCAGCAACTACGCGTGCCTGCACAAGCTCGAGGGCGGCTATCCGTCCGACGACGACCCCGGTGCGCTGTTCGCCCTGCCCGACGACGCCCCGCACCCCGGGACGGCGCAGCCGGAGGCCGCCGAGCAGCCCGGCCGGCTGGGCCAGGAGGTCCAGCGCCTGCGGGAGTGGGCCCGCGGAACCGGGACCGGCGACCGCGACGAGATCCTCCCGGGGGTCAGCGACAAGGCCTGGCGCCAGGTCTCCGTGACGGCCAAGGAGTGCCTGGGCCGCAACTGCCCCATGTTCGAGGAGTGCTTCGCCGAGCTCGCCAAGCAGCGGGCGGGGGAGGCGGACATCGTCATCACCAACCACGCCCTGCTCGCGATCAACGCGTTCGAGGGCATCACGGTGCTGCCCGAGCACGACGTCGTGGTGATCGACGAGGCCCACGAGCTGCAGGACCGGGTCACCGGCGCGGTCACCGGCCAGCTCTCGGCCGCCCTGGTCCGGGCGGCGGCGGCGTCCGTGCGCAAGCACACCTCCGCGAACCCCGACTCCCTGAGCGCCGGGGCCGCACATCTCGAGGCCGCGCTGACGGGCGCGCCGGCCGAGCTGCTCCACCGCGGTCTCGGCGATGCCCAGGCGGCCGCCGTGGCCCAGATCCGGGACGCCGCCCGCACGGCGATGAGCGAGTCCAAGGGCGGCTCCGGGGGCGAGAAGGACGGCGACGCCGGCCGGCAGATGGCCCGCTCACGGGTGAGCGACGTGCTGGAGCTGGCCGAGCGCATCCTCGCGGCCGCCGACTCCCACGAGGTGCTGTGGATCTCGCGGCAGGGCGGCTGGGAGCCCGGCCGCGGCTACGTCCCCGCCGAGGACACCGACCCGGCCACCCTGCACGTGGCGCCGCTGTCCGTGGCCGGGACCCTGCGCGAGGGCCTCTTCGACGGCCGCACCGTGGTCCTGACCTCGGCGACCCTGTCGGTCGGCTCCTCGTTCGACTCCGCGGCGGGAGCCCTCGGGCTGCGGGGCGAGGGGGCGCCCCGCTGGGAGGGCGTGGACGTGGGCAGCCCCTTCGACTACCCCAGGCAGGGGATCCTCTACCTCGCCAAGCACCTGGAGAAGCCGGGACGACGTCTCACGGAGGCCCAGCTGGAGGAGATGCTGGCCCTGCTCGAGGCCTCCCGCGGCGGGACCCTGGGACTGTTCTCGTCCCGCCGGGCGGCGGAGGAGGCCGCGGAGGCCCTGCGCCGGCGCACCGACCTGCCGATCCTGTGCCAGGGGGAGTCCTCGCTGGCCGGGCTCGTCCAGGAGTTCACCGACGACCCCGACGCGAGCCTGTTCGGCACCATGAGCCTGTGGCAGGGCGTCGACGTGCCGGGGTCCTCGTGCCGTCTCGTGATGATCGACCGGATCCCCTTCCCGCGCCCGGACGACCCCCTCGCGACCGCCCGCAGCCGTGCCGCGGAGCGGGCCGGGGGCAACGGGTTCATGTCGGTCTCGGCGACGCACGCCGCGGTCCGGCTGGCGCAGGGCGCCGGCCGGCTCATCCGTGCCGGCGGGGACCGCGGTGTGGTGGCGATCCTGGACTCCCGGATCGCGACGGCGCGCTACGGCGGGTTCCTGCGGGGCTCGTTGCCGCCGCTGTGGACGACCACGGACCGGGCGGTGGTGCTGGGAGCGCTGGAGCGGCTGTCGACGACCTGACCCGTCCGGGACACGAGGAGGGCCCGGCCGACCGGCCGGGCCCTCCTCGTGTCCCGGGCCGTCAGAGGCTGCGCAGCACCGAGACGACCTTGCCCATCACCGTGGCGTGGTCCCCGAGGATCGGCTCGTAGCGGGTGTTCTGGGGGAGCAGCCACGTGTGCCCGTCGCGCTGGCGGAAGGTCTTGACCGTGGCCTCGTCATCGAGCAGGGCGGCCACGATGTCCCCGTTGTCGGCGGCGCTCTGCCGGCGGACCACGACCCAGTCGCCGTCGCAGATGGCGGCGTCGACCATGGAGTCGCCCTTGACCCGCAGCATGAACAGCTCGCCGTGGCCGACCAGCTGGCGGGGCAGGGCGAGCACGTCCTCCACGACCTGCTCGGCCGTGATCGGCCCGCCTGCGGCGATGTGGCCCACGAGCGGGACCATGGTGACGTCCGCGGAGCCCGACAGCTCCCCGACGGAGTCGGGGAGGGCGGGCCGCGGGCCGCGGGGCGCGTCCGCGGGTTCGCGCTCCGGCGCCGCCGCGGCGTCGCGCAGCTGCAGGGGCGTGAGGACCTCCATCGCCCGTGGGCGCTTGGGGTCGCGGCGCAGGTAGCCCAGCTTCTCGAGCTGGGAGAGCTGGTGCGTGACGCTCGAGAGCGAGGCGAGGCCCACCAGGTCGCCGATCTCGCGCATCGACGGCGGATAGCCGTGCTCGGCGATGGAGCGCTGGATGGCCTCGAGGATGGTGCGCTGGCGCACGCTGAGGCCGCGGCTGCGCGCGCGACCGCCGGACCGCGCGGGCCGCGCGCGGGAGTCCTCGGGGGTGGGGGGCTGAGCCATGGGAGCGTCGTCCTTTCGCGTCCGGCTGGTGGTGCCTCCGGTGCGCACCGGCCCGGTTCCGATGTCGGACCCGGGTGGTTCCATGGTTCCCGGTCGGCAGTCGCCGGGGGATCGAAGTGCGCGCCGGCCCGAGGCCCGAACGTGCCCTCAGCCTAGGCGACACGCCGAGTGTGTTCAAACATATGTACGACCGGGTGTCGACAGTCTTCGGAGGCACGTGCTAGACATGGGTCATCGGTATTCGAAAGTATGTTCGATCGAATGCAGGCCCGGAAGGGCCGCTGGTCGGACCGGTGTTCGAGATCGCCCGCCCGCGCGGGAACGTCAAGGAGTTCATGTCATGAGTGCCAGTGCCACCCTCAGCGCCGTCGTCGCGCGCCGTCCCGGCGCCGCCGGAGCCGTCAGCGGCCTCGCCCGCGCCGCCCGGCGGGCCCGCCCGTCCGCACGGACCTCCCGCTCTCCGCTGACGCTCACCCGGCGGGGGCGGCTGGTCTTCCTGGGCCTGCCCGTGCTGGCCGGCTCGGCGGCGCTGGTGGTGCTCGCCGTGGTCTTCCTCGTCCCCTCCACGGCCACGGCCACGAGCGAGCCCGTGGCGGGCGCCGGCACGGAGCGGACCACGGTGCACCCCGGCCAGAGCCTGTGGGACGTCGCCGTGGCCACCGACCCGGACCGCGACCCGCGGGACGTCGTGGACGAGATCGTGGAGCTCAACGACCTCGACAGCTCCCTCCTGGTGGCCGGCCAGCTCCTCGAGGTCCCCGCCGCCTGAGCCTCGCCCGGAGCCGCGGAACGGGACCGGGGCGAGGCCCGCGGCATCCCGGCGGGCCGGAGCGGCCGGTCTAAACTGTCCGGGTGACGCAGAACCTCGACCGACTCAACGCCCTCCCGCTCCGCGACGACCTGCGCGGCAAGGCACCCTACGGTGCCCCGCAGCTCGACGTCGCCGTGGCGCTCAACACGAACGAGAACACGCACCCGGTCCCCGAGGACGTGCACGCCGCCATCGTGCGGGAGGTCACCGAGGCGGCCCGGACCCTCAACCGGTACCCGGACCGGGAGTTCACGGCCCTGCGGGGGGAGCTCGCGGCCTACCTCGGCCACGGTCTGTCGGCGGAGAACCTCTGGGCGGCCAACGGCTCCAACGAGATCCTGCAGCAGGTCCTGCAGGCCTTCGGCGGCCCCGGACGGTCCCTGCTCACCTTCGTCCCGACCTACTCCATGTACCCGCTGCTGGCCGCGGGCACGCACACCGGCTTCGTCGCGGGGGAGCGGTCCGCGGACTTCGGGCTCTCCGCCGCGTCCGCTGCCGAGCAGGTGCGCCGGCACCGCCCCGACGTCGTCTTCCTGTGCTCGCCGAACAATCCCACCGGCACGGCTCTGGGCGAGGACGTCGTGAGCGCCGTGTACGAGGCCGGGGAGCCCTTCCGCACGGTCGTGGTGGTGGACGAGGCCTACGCCGAGTTCTCCCACCGGGGCACGGGCACCGCGCTCGCCCTGCTGGAGGGGCGGCCCCGCCTGATCGTCTCCCGCACCATGAGCAAGGCCTTCGCGCTCGCCGGCGCCCGGCTGGGCTACTTCGCCGCGGCCCCGGAGGTGGCCGACGCGATCCGCCTCGTGCGCCTGCCCTACCACCTCTCGGCGGTGACCCAGGCCACCGCCCTGGCCGCCCTGCGCCACTCGGACGCGCTGCTGGCCGACGTCGAGGACATCAAGCGGCAGCGGGACCGGATCGTCGACGAGCTCCGCCGGCTCGGGCTCGACCCGGCGGCGTCGGACTCCAACTTCGTCTTCTTCGGCGGCATGCCCGACTCCCGGGCCATGTGGCAGGCCCTTCTGGAGGACGGGGTGCTCGTGCGCGACGTCGGGATCCCCGGCCACCTGCGCGTCACCGCGGGCACGGAGGAGGAGACCACCGCCTTCCTGGCCAGCATGGAGCGGATCGTCTCCGCCGGCTGAGCCCCGGGGACGGGGGCCTCCCGCCTCCGGGACGGCGGGGCCTCCCGTCCCGGATAGCATGGAGGCAGACAACCACCGGGCCCGATGCGCCGCCCGCCCGGGGCGGCCCGGGCCACCCGCGGCCCGCCGACGGCCGCGCCGCGCTCGCGAGGAGTTCCACCCGCATGACCGACCAGAGCCCCACCGGCACCCGTGCCCCCCGCCGCGCGACCCTCGAGCGGCGCACCAGCGAGTCCTCGGTGTCCGTCGAGATCGACCTCGACGGCACGGGCGCCAACGACATCGACACCTCGGTGCCGTTCTACGACCACATGCTGACCGCCCTGTCCAAGCACTCCCTCATCGACATGCGGATCCGGGCCACGGGCGACACCCACATCGACGTCCACCACACGGTGGAGGACACGGCGATCGTCCTCGGCGACGCCCTGCGCCAGGCCCTGGGCGACAAGGCCGGCATCCGCCGTTTCGGCGAGGCCACCGTCCCCCTGGACGAGGCCCTCGCCAACGCCGTGGTGGACATCTCGGGCCGCCCCTACGCGGTGCACACGGGGGAGCCCGAGGGGCAGCAGTACCACCTGATCGGCGGGCACTTCACCGGCTCGATGGTCCAGCACGTCCTCGAGTCCCTGGCCCACCACGCCGGGATCTGCCTGCACGTCACGCTGCTGGCCGGCCGGGACCCGCACCACATCGCCGAGGCCCAGTTCAAGGCGCTGGCGCGCGCCCTGCGCCAGGCCGTGGAGCCCGACCCCCGGGTCAGCGGCATCCCGTCGACGAAGGGCGCCCTGTGAGCACGGAAGGACACCTGATGGCAGACGACAGCTCCCGGCCGGAGGAGGCCTCCCGGCCCACCGTGGCGGTCCTGGACTACGGGGCGGGCAACGTCCGCTCGGCGGTGCGCGCCCTCGAGGCCGCCGGCGCCGACGTGGTGCTCAGCGCCGACCCCGGGACCGTCCTGGACGCCGACGGGCTCGTGGTCCCCGGCGTCGGCGCGTTCGCCGCGGTCATGGACGGGCTGCGCTCCGTCGACGGCCTGCGGCTGATCGGCCGCCGCCTCGCCGGGGGCCGTCCCGTGCTGGGCATCTGCGTGGGCCTGCAGGTCCTCTTCGAGTCCGGGGTCGAGCACGGGCAGGAGACCGAGGGCATGGGCGAGTGGCCCGGCGTCGTCGAGCGGCTCAGGGCCGACGTGGTGCCGCACATGGGCTGGAACACGGTCGAGCCGCCCGAGGGCACGGTGCTGTTCCGCGGCATCGAGGACGAGCGGTTCTACTTCGTGCACTCCTACGGGGTGCAGGAGTGGGACTTCCCGCAGAGCATCCAGAGGATGAAGCCGCCGCAGGTCACCTGGTCCGACCACGGCGGGCGGTTCATCGCCGCCGTCGAGAACGGGGCCCTGTGCGCCACCCAGTTCCACCCCGAGAAGTCCTCCGAGGCCGGCATCCGGCTGCTGCGCAACTGGTTGGGCACCCTCCCGCGCACCGGCCGGCTGGACCACCTCAAGGCCGGCGACCCCCTCGGCGGGGACGCCCTGGCCGGGCGGCCGACCCTCCAGCAGGAGGACGGCGCCGCGTGAGCACGGCGGTCCTCGTCATGGCCCTCGGCGCGTTCCTCGTCGGCGGGGCCATCTCCTTCCACCAGCAGAGGAAGCCGACCTGGGCGGTGGCGCTGATGGCGCTGCTCGCCGCCGGGCTCATCGGCTTCGGCTGGTACGCCTGGTTCCAGGGCCGCTGAGCCCGCCCGTTCCCGCCGCCCGACCCCGAGCGGTTCCACCAGCCCGAGCACTCCCGGAAGCCCGAGAAGAGAGAGATCCCATGCCCCTGAGCGAGACCCCCCGCCTCCAGCTGCTGCCCGCCGTCGACGTCGCGGACGGCCAGGCCGTGCGCCTGGTGCAGGGCGAGGCCGGTTCCGAGACCGGTTACGGCGACCCGCTGGAGGCCGCGCTCGCGTGGCAGGAGGCGGGGGCCGAGTGGATCCACCTCGTCGACCTCGACGCCGCCTTCGGCCGCGGCGACAACATCGACGTGCTGCGCCGCGTCGCCGCCGAGCTCGAGCTGAAGGTCGAGATGTCCGGCGGCATCCGCGACGACGCCTCCCTGGAGCGGGCGCTGTCCCTGGACCCCGCGCGGATCAACCTCGGGACCGCGGCCCTCGAGAACCCCGGGTGGACCCGGAAGGTCATCGCCGAGCACGGCGAGGTCATCGCGGTGGGTCTCGACGTGCGCGGCACCACCCTCGCCGCCCGCGGCTGGACCGAGGAGGGCGGGGACCTCTGGGAGGTCCTGGACCGGCTCGAGGAGCACGGCTGCGCCCGCTACGTGGTCACCGACGTCACCAAGGACGGCACGCTGAAGGGCCCGAACCTCGAGCTGCTCCGGGAGGTCGCCACCCGCACCGACAAGCCCGTGGTCGCCTCCGGCGGCATCTCCTCCCTCGACGACCTCGCGGCCCTGCGGACCCTGGTGCCCTCGGGCGTCGAGGGCGCCATCGTGGGCAAGGCCCTCTACGCGGGCCGGTTCACGCTCGAGGAGGCCCTCGACGTGGCGGGCCGTCCGGCGGCGATGTGACCGGGCGCCGGCTCCCCGGCCACATCGCGGCCCAGCTCGCGAGCGCCGGCGGCACGGAGGACACCGGCGGCCAGGCCTGGGCCGGGCGCAACCTGGGGGAGGGCACCAGCCACACCCACCGGTTCCCCGACGACGACGGCGCCGCCGCCACGGTGGTGCTCGAGGCGCTCGCGGGCCTGCGGGCCGGCACCGGGGACGAGGCGCAGGTGGTCGCGGCCCTCGCGGGCGCACGGGTCTTCGTGCCGGTCGTGGCCGAGGTCTCCGCCTCGACCGTCACCGCGTCCGGGCACGTGGCCGACAAGGAGGCCGACATGGCCCTCGTGTCGCTGCGCGCGGCCGACGGCCGCCAGGTGCTCCCGGTCTTCACGTCCACGGCCGCGCTCACGGCCTGGCACCCTCAGGCCCGTCCCGTGGCCACGGACGTCCGGCGGGCAGCGGTGGCCGCGGTCAAGGACGGCACCCAGCTGCTCGTGCTGGACCCGGGCGCGGCGCTGCCCTTCGTGGTGCGCCGGCCGGCGCTCTGGGCGCTGGCCCAGGGCCGGGGATGGACCCCCTCCTACCGCAGCGCGGCGGTCGAGGAGGCCGTCCGCCGCTGCGCCGCGGGGCTGCCCGGGGTGGTGTCCGCGGGCGTGGCTCCCGGCGACGGCGTGGCGGCCCGCGCCGCGGACGGCACGGTGGTCGACGGCGGGGGAGCCGGACCCGAGCTCGCGGTCGTCCTGGCGCTGCGCGCCGGCCTCGACCGGGCGGGCCTGGACGACGTGCTCGCCCGCTTCCAGGCCCGACTGAGCATCGAGCCCGCCCTGGCCGAGGACGTCGACTCCATGCAGCTGCGGCTCACGACCGCGGGCTGACCCGGTGGCCCGGATCAGCCCGCGCTGACGTGCTGGTTCGGCTGGGGGTCAGCTCACCGGGCCGGTGAACTTCTCGCCGGGGCCCTGCCCGGGGGCGTCCGGGTAGAGCGACGCCTCGCGGAAGGCCAGCTGCAGCGTGCGCAGGCCGTCGCGCAGCGGGGCGGCGTGCTGGGAGCCGATCTCCGGGGCGGCGGCCGTCACGAACCCGGCCAGCGCGGTGATGAGCTTGCGGGCCTCGTCCAGGTCCTTGAGCTCGTCCGCGTCCTCGCCGGCGGCCAGGCCGCACTTCACGGCGGCCGCGCTCATGAGGTGGACGGCCGCGGTGGTGATGACCTCGATGGCCGGGACCTCCGCGATGTCGCGCATCTGCTCGTCGACGGCCTGGACCGTCTCCTGCGGGATCTCCTGGCCGGGCCGGGCGGCGTCGTCGTCGAAGCGGAAGGTGTTCTCGGAAGTCATGGTGCAACTCTGCCACACCGCCGTGCGCCGTCCGGCCTATCCTGCAGGGGAGGGGCACCGGACGGAGAGGGAGCGGGACCGCTGTGTGGATCGGGTGGATCGAGTTCGACGTGCTGCTGGGGGACGTGCACTCCCTGAAGGGCAAGCGCTCCGTGGTGCGGCCGCTCGTGGCCGAGCTGCGCCGCCGGTTCCCGGTGAGCGCCGCGGAGGTCGGGCACCTCGACCTGCACCGCCGGGCCCTGGTGGGGGCCGGCACGGTCGCCGGGGACGCCGCCCACCTCGTCGAGGTCCTCGACGAGCTCGAGCGCTTCGTCGCGGCCCGCCCGGAGACCGAGCTCCTCTCGGCCCGCCGCGGCCTGCACACGACCGAGGACGAGTGACGGGCGCGCCGGTTCCCCAACGCGCGCTCCATGGGCTAGAGTGGTGGGCAGTGTGCAAGTGGAGGAGACTCCCACCCGCGCCGACCACGGTCGCCGGGTTCGCGACGACATCGTCCGCACGACGGCCCGGCGGGGATCTTCGCGCCGGTTCCGTCACGCAGTGCGCCGCCCGGGGGGCGGCGCGCCGATGAGCCTCCGCTTGCCGACCGCAGCGGGGGCTCTTTGTCGTTGCGGACCGGACCGAACCGAACCATGAGGTCCCCGGAAACCTCCGGGCGATCACGCAGAACATCAGGAGCACGGCATTAGCGATCCACGTATCAATGACAGAATCCGAGTCCCCGAAGTCCGTCTCGTCGGACCCGCAGGCGAGCAGGTCGGCATCGTCCGCGTCGAGGACGCACTGAGGCTGGCCCGCGAATCGGATCTCGATCTGGTCGAGGTGGCGCCCAACGCCAAGCCGCCGGTGGCCAAGCTCATGGACTTCGGCAAGTACAAGTACGAGGCCGCGGTCAAGGCCCGGGAGTCGCGCAAGAACCAGACGAACACGGTCCTCAAGGAGGTCCGGTTCCGGCTCAAGATCGACACCCACGACTACGAGACCAAGGTCGGCCACGCCAAGCGCTTCCTCGGCTCCGGCGACAAGGTCAAGGCCATGATCCAGTTCCGCGGCCGTGAGCAGCAGCGCCCCGAGATGGGCGTGCGCCTGCTCGAGCGCTTCGCGAACGACGTCGCCGAGGTCGGCGTGGTCGAGTCGAGCCCCCGGGTCGACGGGCGCAACATGGTCATGGTCGTCGGGCCGCTGAAGAACAAGGCCGAGGCCAAGGCCGAGGCGCGCCGCCAGAAGCAGCGCGAGGAGGCCCGCGCCGAGAACGACCGCAAGGCCAAGGACAAGGTCGACACCTCCTCCGCCGAGCCCGTGACCCAGTCGATCGGGGACGCGTTCCCGGCCGAGCTGCGCGAGCAGGTCGCACGGACCGAGGAGCCGGCGCAGCAGACGGCGCCGGAGCCCCAGGCCCCGGAGCCGGCCCCCGAGGCCCCGGAGCCCGTGGTGCAGGAGGCGGCCCCCGAGCCCCAGGCCCCGGAGACGGCGCCCGAGGTCCCGGAGCCGGCCGCGGCCCCCGAGGCCGTGGTCCCGGAGCCGGCACCGGCCCCCGAGGCCCCGGTCGCGCCGCGGCCGTCGCCCCAGGCGCCCCGGCCGGGGCCCAAGCCGGGCGCCCGGCCCGGTCCCCGGGCCTGAGCGGCAGAAGACCTTCCGCGCGAGCGGAGCAGAACTGACAACGCCCGCGGGCGCAGCCGGTCCCGGCTGCGCCCGGGGGCACCGTTGAGGTGCGACGGACGTCGTCGTGCCCTCCGGTGGCCACCACCGGAAGAATCGTAAGGAGAGCGGCCCACATGCCGAAGATGAAGACCCACAGCGGGGCGAAGAAGCGCTTCAAGCTCACCGGCAGCGGCAAGGTGAAGCGCCAGCAGGCCAACCGCCGCCACTACCTGGAGCACAAGTCCTCCCGGCTGACCCGTCGCCTGGCCTCCGACCAGATCGTGGCCCCCGGCGACGCCAAGGTCATCAAGAAGATGCTGGGCAAGTAGTCCCCACCGCATCCTCCGGGGAGCCCGTCTCCCCGCCCCGCACAGTTTTGACCTCCCGGCCGGACGGCCGGGACCGAAGTGAAGGAGTACACACGTGGCACGTGTGAAGCGGGCGGTCAACGCCCACAAGAAGCGCCGGGTCATCCTCGAGCAGGCCTCCGGCTACCGCGGCCAGCGCTCGCGCCTCTACCGGAAGGCGAAGGAGCAGGTCACCCACTCGTTCGTCTACAGCTACAACGACCGCCGCAAGCGCAAGGGCGACTTCCGCCGGCTGTGGATCCAGCGCATCAACGCCGCGGCCCGCGCCAACGGCCTGACCTACAACCGCTTCATCCAGGGCCTCAAGGCCGCCGAGGTGGAGGTCGACCGCCGCATGCTCGCCGAGCTGGCCGTCAACGACGCGCAGGCGTTCGCCGGCCTGGTCGAGATCGCGAAGAACGCCCTGCCGGAGGACACCTCCGCGCCGCGCGAAGCCGCCGCCTGAGCCCAGTCGGAGCAGTGAACCTCACGGAGCGCCTGGCCGCCCAGCCGATGTCCAACCCCCGAGCCGATCGGGTGCGGGACGTCGCGGGACTGGCCGGGCGCTCCGCGCGTTCCAAGCGCGGCCTGTTCCTCGCCGAGGGCCCGCAGAACGCCCGGGAGGCCCTCGCCCGGCACCTGGAGTCGCCGTGCGTGGACGCCGTCTACGTCACCGAGGGCGCCCTGTCCCAGCACCCGGACATCACCGCCCTGCTCGAGCGCGTCGCCGCCGACCGGGCCGTGTTCGTCCGGCTCGTGTCCCGGGAGGTCCTCTCCGCCATGAGCGACGCCGTGAGCCCGCAGGGCGTCGTCGTGGTCTGCCGGTCCCTGGACGTGCCCGTGGCCGGGATCTTCGAGGCCGCCCCCCGGCTCGTGGCCGTCCTGGCCCGGGTGCAGGACCCCGGCAACGCGGGCACCCTCCTGCGCGCCGCCGACGCGGCGGGTGCCGACGCCCTCGTGCTCACCGCCGGCAGCGTCGACGTCTACAACCCCAAGGCCGTGCGCTCGACCGCCGGCTCCCTCTTCCACCTGCCCGTCGCCGTGGGCGCAGACCTGCCCGAGCTGGTCCGCGACGCCCGCGCCGCGGGCTGCGGCGTGCTCGCCGCGGACGGCCGCGGCGACGTCGACCTCGACCGGCTCCAGGACCTCTCCGCGGCGCGCGCCGCCGGCGCGGCGGACGGGGGCCCCGACTACGACCTGGCCCGGCCCACCGTGTGGCTGTTCGGCAACGAGGCCCAGGGCCTGTCGGAGGACGAGAAGGCGCTGGCCGACCACCGCGTCGCCGTTCCGGTCCACGGGCGGGCGGAGTCGCTCAACGTGGGCACCGCGGCCACCGTGTGCCTCTACGCGTCGGCGCGCGCGCAGCGGCGGGCCGGGCGCTGAGCCGGTGACCGCTCCGCTGCCGGTCTCCTACCGCACCCAGGTCGTCGGTGCGGCGCTGCTCGACGACGCGCGCCGCCCCACGGCCCTCCTCGCCGCCCAGCGTGCCTATCCGTCGGCCCTGCGCGGGCTGTGGGAGTTCCCGGGCGGCAAGCAGGAGCCCGGCGAGGGCTGCGAGGCGGCCCTCGTGCGCGAGTGCGCCGAGGAGCTCGGCGCCGACGTGGAGCTGCTGGCGGAAGTGCCGGGACCGCACGTGCAGGGCTGGCCGCTGCAGGACACGGCGGCGATGCGGGTCTGGACCGGCGTGCTGGCCGCGGGATCGCCCGCGCCCGCCGCCGGGGAGGATCACCTCGCCCTGCGGTGGCTCCGGCTCGACGACGACGACGCCGTGCTCGCCCTGCCGTGGATCCCCGCCGACCTGCCGATCGTGCGGGCGCTGCTGGAGCAGCTGCGGGAGTGAAGCCCGGCCGGGCCCGGTCTCCTCGACGGACCCGAGATGCCCCGGCTGGTCCCTAGAGCTCGCGGTCAGCCGGGGAGACCGTGGTCACTCACGGGACCGCGGGGTCCGGGACCGCGGAACACGGGCGCGGTAGCCCCCGTCGGCCAGACCGGCCCGGACCTCGAACGGGTTGTGCAGCGCCGGGTGCCCGCACCGCAGGACCGACCACCCGGCGGCGGCGAGATACGCCGGCAGGAACGGCAGGCCGAGGCACAGGGCGTACTGGCTGGCGTGGCGGGACTCGTGGGCCAGCAGCCGGGGACGGGCGGCGACGTCGTCGGGCCCGGCGCGGAAGAGGACCACGTTGCCCACGGTGAACGCCCCGGCCCTCGGCAGCCGCGGCCGGTAGCCGAAGCCCAGGAGCAGCCCGTCGGGCCCGCGGACCACGCGGGTGCCGGTGAGAGCGGCGACGAGCAGGCCCAGCGGGGTCGACAGGTTCACCATGTTCCAGGCCGCGCGCAGACGGACCGCACGACCGCTCCGAGCGCTCATGCGCCCAGACTAGGCCCTTCCGCGCGGGGCCGGACGGGGCGGCCGGTCGAGCCGCGGGGTGTGCCGGCGGGCGTGGACCGATCGCCCCGACCGCCGCCTCATGGCCACGGACCGAGTGCCATAGACTGGGGTCCGCCCGCGATCCGCCCCGATCCGGGCTTTGCCGTGTTACTTGTTCCGCCCGTCATGGAACAGCGTGCGCGGACGACACCGTCCCCGAGCCGAAGAAGCCAGTGCTGATGTCTGAACTGCCACCCGAGACAGCGCCGAGCGGCGCGGTCGACCCGACCGACGAGGCCGCGGTCGCCGCCGCTGTGGAGGCGGCCCTCGCCGCCGTCGAGAACGCCCAGGACCTCGACGAGCTCAAGGAGGTCCGGCTCGCCCACGCGGGGGAGCGCTCCCCGCTGGCGCTGGCCAACCGGCGGATCGGCTCGCTCGACAAGGCGCAGAAGGCCGCCGCCGGCAAGCTGATGGGCCAGGCCCGCGGCCGCGTGAACCAGGCGGTCGCCGCCCGCACCACGGTGCTCGAGGAGGAGCGCGACGCCCGGATCCTGGTGGAGGAGTCCGTGGACGTCACCGCCGCGGGCCGCCGCCGCCGGCTGGGCGGCCGGCATCCGCTGACCCACCTCATGGAGCGCATCGGCGAGACGTTCGTGGCCATGGGCTGGGAGGTCGCCGACGGGCCCGAGGTCGAGTCCGAGTGGTACAACTTCGACTCCCTGAACTTCAAGCCGGACCACCCCGCCCGGGAGCTGCAGGACACGTTCTTCGTGGACCCGCCCGAGGCGCACCTGGTGCTGCGCACGCACACCTCCCCGGTGCAGATGCGCACGCTGCTGAGCCGCGAGCTGCCCGTCTACGTCGTCGTCCCCGGGCGCACCTACCGCACCGACGAGCTCGACGCCACGCACACCCCCGTCTTCCACCAGGTCGAGGGCCTGGCCGTGGACAAGGGCCTGTCGATGGCCGACCTCAAGGGCACGCTCGAGCACTTCGCCCGGCAGATGTTCGGCCCGGAGGCGAGGATCCGGCTGCGGCCCAACTACTTCCCGTTCACCGAGCCCTCGGCCGAGCTGGACGTCTGGCACCCGAACGCCAAGGGCGGGCCGCAGTGGATCGAGTGGGGCGGGTGCGGCATGGTCCACCCCAACGTGCTGCGCGCCGCCGGCATCGACCCCGAGGTCCACTCGGGCTTCGCGTTCGGCATGGGCATCGAGCGGACCCTGATGTTCCGCAACAACGTCCCGGACATGCGCGACATGGTCGAGGGCGACATCCGCTTCAGCGAGCACTTCGGGATGGAGATCTAAGACATGCGAGTTCCTTTGTCATGGCTGCGCGAGCACGCCCCCGTCCCCGCGGAGGCGACCGCCGAGGACGTCCTGGCCACCCTGGTCACGGTCGGCCTGGAGGAGGAGGGCGTCCACCGGCCCACGGACGAGCTCAAGGGTCCCGTCGTCGTGGGCCAGGTGCTCACCAAGGAGCCGGAGACCCACTCCAACGGCAAGACCGTCAACTGGTGCACCGTGCGCGTGGTCCCCGAGGGCCAGGAGCAGACCCTGACCGGCAAGGGCATCGACCCCTCCGGGGTGCAGGGCGTGATCTGCGGGGCGCACAACTTCGAGGTCGGGGACAAGGTCGTGGTGACCCTGCCCGGCGCCGTGCTGCCCGGGGACTTCCGGATCTCGGCCCGCAAGACCTACGGCCACACCTCCGCGGGCATGATCGCCTCGGTGCGCGAGCTCGGCATCGGCGAGGACCACGACGGCATCCTCGTGCTCTCGACCCTCGGCCTGGACCCCGAGCTCGGCACGGACGCCCTCGAGCTGCTCGGGCTCCACGACGAGGCCGCCGAGATCAACGTGACCCCGGACCGCGGCTACGCGTTCTCCGTCCGCGGCGTGGCCCGGGAGTACTGCCACGCGGTGCACGAGCCCTACGCGGACCCGGCCGACGCCGTGGCCGCCCGGGTGCCCGCCCCCACCGCGGACGGGTTCCCCGTCACGGTCGACGACGACGCCCCCATCCACGGCAACCCCGGGTGCACCCGCTTCGTGGCCCGCACGGTGACCGGCATCGACGCGACCGCCCCGACACCCCCGTGGATGTCGGCCCGGCTGCGCCTGGCCGGGATCCGCTCGGTCTCCCTGCCGGTGGACGTCTCCAACTACGTGATGCTCGAGCTCGGCCAGCCGCTGCACTTCTACGACCTCGGCAAGCTCACCGGGGGCATCGTCGTGCGCCGGGCCGCACCGGGGGAGACGCTCACCACCCTGGACGGGAAGCAGCGCGCCCTGGACGCCGAGGACCTGCTCATCACGGACGGCTCCGGGCCGATCGGCATGGCCGGGGTCATGGGCGGGGCGGCCACGGAGGTCTCGGACGGCACCGTCGACGTCCTCGTGGAGGCGGCCCGCTTCGACGAGGTCTCCACCGCCCGCACCACCCGCCGGCACCGGTTGCCCTCGGAGGCGTCCAAGCGCTTCGAGCGCGGCGTCGACCCGCAGATCGCCCCGGTGGCCGCCCAGCGCGCCGTCGAGCTGCTCGTGGAGCTGGCCGGCGGCACCGCCGTGCCCGGGGGGACGGACGTGGACACGACCACCGCCCCGGAGCCCATCGAGCTGCCCTGGGATTACGCGAGCCGGCGGGTGGGCGTGGACTACACCGCCGAGCAGGTCGTCGCCGTCCTCACCGAGGTCGGCGCGCAGGTCACCACCACCGACGACGGCTGGCGGGTCGTGCCGCCCACGTGGCGCCCCGACCTCGTCGCCAAGGAGGACCTGGTCGAGGAGATCGCCCGTCTCGTCGGCTACGACACCATCCCGTCACGGCTGCCCGTGGCCCCGCCCGGGCGCGGGCTGACCGCGGAGCAGCTGGCCCGCCGGCGCGTCGCGGACGCGCTCGCGGCCGCGGGCCTGACCGAGGTGCTCGCCTACCCGTTCGTCTCGCAGGCCGACAACGAGCTGTGGGGCGCCCCGGAGTCCGGTGCCCCGGTGCTCTCCGTCAAGCTCGCCAACCCGATCAGCGAGGCGCAGGGGATGCTGCGGGTCTCCCTGCTCCCGGGACTGCTCGACGTGCTGCGGCGCAACACCTCCCGCGGTTTCCGCGACCTTGCCCTGTACGAGGTGGGGCGTGTGTTCCGGCCCGTGCAGCAGCTGGTCACCCGGGCCCTGCCGCCGCTCGGCGCGCACCCGGGCCAGGAGGTGCTCGACGAGCTGGAGGCCGGTATCCCGGTCCAGCCGCGGCACCTCGCGGCGGTGTTCGCCGGCAAGGACGTGGCCGAGAGCCCCTGGGTCTCCCCGCGGCCCGTCGACTGGCAGGACGCCCTGGACGCCGCCCGGCTGGCCGCCGAGGTCCTGGGCGTGGAGCTGACCGTGCGGCAGGGCACGCACCACGCCTTCCACCCCGGCCGCACGGCCGTGCTCAGCGCCCCGGACGGGACCCCGCTGGGCTACGCGGGCGAGCTGCACCCGAAGCTGGTGGCCGCCCAGGACCTGCCCGCGCGGACCGTGGCGATGGAGCTGAACCTCAGCTCGCTCATCGGCGCCGAGGTCGACGTCGTGCAGGCGCGCCCCATCTCCGGCTATCCGGCCGCCACGCAGGACGTGGCGCTCGTCGTCGAGGAGTCCGTCCCGGCCGCCGAGCTGCGCGCCGCCCTGGAGGAGGGGGCGGGGGAGCTGCTCGAGGACGTCCGCGTCTTCGACGTCTACCGGGGCACCGGCATCGGGGAGGGCTGGAAGTCGGTCGCCTTCGCGCTGCGCTTCCGCGCCCCGGACCGCACGCTGACCGCGGACGAGGCCTCCGCCGCCCGCGAGGCGGCCGTCGCGGTGGCCGCCGAGCGCCACGGCGCCGTGCTCCGCGGCTGAGCGGCCCCGCCCCGCACGGCCCGCTCCCGCACCGGGGGCGGGCCGTGCTCCGTGCCGGGAGCGCGCGGTAACAAAAGCGAACTGCAGTCGGGGCGGGTCCGGAACTTCGGTACTGTGGCACCGGGTCTCCGACCGCCGCCCGGCGACGCGGTCGCCCCCCTTCCCCGACCCCCGTTCCAGGAGTTCAGCATGACCGAGGAGACCACCGACCGCCAGGAGGCGTTCTTCGCCTTCGACGACGAGGGCGACGACGAGCAGGACACCGGGCGCGCCCGCCGGTCGATCGCCTGGAAGCCGACCGCGGTGGGCCTGCTCGGCCTCGTCCTCGGACTGGTCCTGGCCGTGAGCGCCGCCCTCTCCTGGGACGACTCCCGGAAGCTGGCCGGCTACGCCGACCGTTCCTGGGTGATCAGCGGCGAGTACCAGGACATGACCAACGACCTGCGGACCAAGACGTACAACCCCATCTACCGCGGTGCCCTCCCCGCCGACGAGGCCGTCGCCGCGCAGCCCTTCGACTCGGGCCTCGCGGATCCGCGCGTCCCGCAGGCGGGGGAGGAGATCGTCTTCCGGGGGACGCAGACCGGCGCCCGTGCGGGCGACTTCCACCAGGAGGCCGACGCCCTGCTGGCCGTCGAGGACGGCACCCTCCAGGTGGTCGAGACCGCCCGGGCCGGGGAGTTCGGCGACGGCATCACCGCCGGCACGCTCACGGGCAAGCGGGTCGGGGCCGCCCTGCTGCTGCTCGCGGGCCTCGGCGTCGCCGCGGGCGGGATCTGGTACGCCCGCCGGCTCTACCACGACGGGCGCTGACCCGCCGCCGGGGCGACAGGGGCCCCCGCCGGACGAACCGTCCGGCGGGGGCCCCTGTCGTTGCGGTCGCCGCTCAGGGCAGGGCGGGCAGCTCCGGGCGGAGCAGCCACGCGTCCAGGAGCGCGTCGAGCTCGGCCCAGCGGTGCTGGGGCGCCCACGAGCGCAGGTGCTCGCGGAAGCCCGCGGTGCTCACCCACCCGTCGCGGTGGGCCGAGACCCAGCCGCGGAGCATGCCCCGGAAGACGTCGTCGCCCAGGGCCTCCCGCAGGGCCTGCACGGTGAGGGCCCCGCGGACGTAGACGACGTCGTCGAAGAGGCGCACCTGCCCGGGGTCACCGATGACGAGGTCCTGGCGCATCCTCGACAGCGTCCGGTGGGCCTTCTCCGCGTGCCAGCGGGCCGGCCGGCCGCCGGAGGCCTCGGACCAGATCCACTCGGAGTAGGACGCGAACCCCTCGTTGAGCCAGATGTCCTGCCAGGAGGCGAGCACGAGGCTGTTGCCGAACCACTGGTGGGCCAGCTCGTGCGCCACGAGCCGCTGCTCCTCCCAGTCCGTGCCCAGCTGGTTCTTGCCGAACACCGAGCAGGCGAAGCACTCGAACGGGTCGTCGAGCGACTCGTCCACGACCACCACCGTGTAGCTCGGGAAGGGGTAGGGGCCGAACCACTCCGAGAACACCTCGAGCATCCGGCCCTGCTCGGCGAAGGTCTTCTCCGCCTTCTTGCGCCGCTTCTTGGAGCACACCAGGTGCTGCGGGACCCGGGAGCCCGTGAGCTCGCTGCGCCCGTACGGCCCGATCTGCACGGTCGCCAGGTACGGCGGCAGCGGCACCCGGGACGTGTAGACCCAGTGGCGCTCGCCGTCGCGCTCCACCACCGAGTCCAGCTCGCCGTGGACCACCACCTCGTAGTCGGCGTCGGCGTGCACGCTCACCCGGTAGGTCGCGCGGTGGGAGGGGTGGTCCACGCAGGGGAACCACGTGGAGGAGCCGGTGGGCTGCCCGGCGACGAGCACGCCGTCGTCGAGCTCGCCCCAGCCGATCTCGCCCCAGGGTCCGTCCAGCGACTCGGGGTAGCCCTCGTAGGCCACGGTCAGCACGAAGGACTCCCCGGCGGCCACGGTGCGCGGCAGGGTGAGCACGAGGCGGCTGCCGCGGTGGTGCACCCCGACCTTGCGGGGGCCGAGCAGGCCGCCGAGGCCGCCGCCGCCGAACCGGGCGTCGGTCACGGCGAGCTCGGTGAGGTCCAGCTCGATCCGGTCCGTGTCCCGCAGGGCGCGGCAGGTCAGGGTGGCCCGGGCCTCGAGGCCGTTGTCCTCGACGTCGTAGTCGAGGTCCAGGTCGTAGTGCTCCACGGTGGCCGCGCAGCACCCGACGAACGGGGTGTAGGGGTCGGGGGCGCCGTCGGCCCCGAGGTAGCGGTGCATCGGTGCCGCGCTCACGGGACGAGCAGCAACTTGCCCTGGGCGGCCCGGGACTGGAGCACCTCGTGCGCCTGCCGCGCCTGCGCGAGCGGGAGGGTCTGCGCGACCCGCACGGTCAGCGACCCGTCGAGCACCGCGTCGAAGAGCTCGCCCGCGCGCCAGTTGCGCTCCTTCTCGTCCAGCAGGTGGTCGTCGAGCTTGGGCCGGGTGACGTAGAGGGAGCCGTGCCGGTTGAGTCGCTGCAGGTCGAACGGGGGCACCTGACCGGAGGAGCCTCCGAAGAGCACGAGCACCCCGCGCCGGCGCAGCGCCCGCAGCGACTCGTCGAAGGTGTCCTTGCCCACGGAGTCGTAGACCACGTCCGCGCCGCGGCCGCCGGTGAGCTCCCGCACGCGCTCGGCGAAGCCCTCGTAGCCCACGAGCGCGAGGTCGGCGCCCAGCGCGCGCGCCGTCTCCGCCTTGTCCTCCGAGCCCACCAGGGCGACGACCGTGGCCCCGAGCGACTTCAGCAGCTGCACCACCAGTCCGCCGACCCCGCCCGCGCCGGCGGTGATCACGGCGACGTCGCCCTCCTGCACCGGGTAGGTGGAGCGGACCAGGTAGTGGGCCGTGAGGCCCTGCAGGGGCAGGGCCGCCGCGACCTCGTCGGCGACACCGGTGGGCACGCGCAGCGCCTTGTCGGCATCGACGAGGAAGGCCTCCGCGTAGGTGCGGATCCCCTGGGAGGTGGTGATCCGGTCGCCCAGGGCGAAGTGCTCCACCTCGGAGCCGACCGCCGTGACCACGCCCATCCCCTCGGAGCCCGGCGTGAAGGGGTGCTCCACCGGGTAGACGCCCTCGCGCTGGTAGACCTCGATGAAGTTCACCCCCGCGGCGCGGGTCTCGACGAGCAGCTGGTGCGGGCCGGGCTCGAGGTCCGGGCGCTCGCCGAGGCACAGGACCTCGGGGCCTCCGGCCTGCTCGACCATGACGGAACGGACCATGACGGGTACCTCCTGGGCATCGCGGACGTGAACTGCCCTCATCGTAGGCACGGACCGCGCTCCCGCTCTGCCCGCGGCGGCCCTGCGGGAGTAGCGTGTGCACAAGAGGGGGCAGGCAATGATCCTGTCATCATCGATGTTTGCGTCCGGGAAGCGTAGATTCGGGGACAGAGCCGTTCCGGGGGGAAGCAGCGGGCGGCCGGAACAGGAACGAGTCCGGGTGCCGCGCCGTGCCTTGCCCGCACCAGGACATCTCCCGTCGGGCCGCGGCTCCACCCCCGTGCGGTGCATAATTATTGAACACTATGCATAACTTTGAGCTAGAGTGGGCCGTATGACGTTCAGCGCAGCAGTGTCGGGGGCATCCGGGTACGCCGGGGGCGAGGTCCTGAGGATCCTCGCCGGCCACCCGCAGATCGAGATCGGGGCCGTGGGGGCCCACTCCAACGCCGGCCAGCGGCTGGGGGAGCTGCAGCCGCACCTGCACTCCCTCGCCGACCGGGTGCTCGTCGACACCACGGTCGAGAACCTGGCCGACCACGACGTCGTCTTCCTGGCCCTCCCGCACGGCGCCTCGGCGGCGATCGCCGCGCAGCTGCCGCCGGAGACCGTGGTGATCGACGCCGGCGCCGACCACCGGCTGGACTCCGCGGAGGAGTGGGACCAGTTCTACGGGTCCGCGCACGCGGGGACCTGGCCCTACGGGCTGCCCGAGCTGATCGTCGACGCGGAGGGCGGCCGCCAGCGCGAGAAGCTCCGGGGCGCCACGCGCATCGCGGTGCCGGGCTGCTACCCGACCAGTGCCCTGCTCGCGCTGGGCCCCGGCTTCGCGGCCGGGCTCCTGGAGCCCGAGGACGTCGTGATCGTCGCGGCATCGGGCACGTCGGGCGCGGGCCGGGCCCTCAAGCCGCACCTGCTCGGCGCGGAGGTCATGGGCTCGATGTCCCCCTACGGGGTCGGCGGAGCCCACCGGCACACCCCGGAGATCGAGCAGGGCCTGTCCAGGGCCGCGGGCGAGCGCGTGCGGATCTCCTTCACCCCCACGCTGGCGCCCATGCCCCGGGGCATCCTCACGACCGCCACCGCGCGGGTCGCCGAGGGCGTGGGCGCGGCCGAGCTGCGGGAGGCCTGGGAGAGCGCCTACGTGACGGAGCAGTTCGTCACGGTCCTCCCCGAGGGGCAGTGGCCGGCGACGAAGTCGGTGGCCGGGTCCAACCACGCGCAGCTCCAGCTCGCCCTCGACCCCCGCGCGGGGCGGGTGATCGTCACGTGCGTCATCGACAACCTCGTCAAGGGCACCGCCGGCGGTGCCGTCCAGTCCATGAACCTCGCCCTCGGTCTGCCGGAGGACACCGGCCTGAACCTCCAAGGAGTCGCACCGTGAGAACGTATCCGTCCCAGCAGCCCGCCGGCACCCTCCAGGTGGACACCGGCCGCGGGGTGGCCGCAGCCCGGGGCTTCCGCGCCGCCGGCACCACGGCGGGCTTCAAGGAGTCCGGCGGGCCGGACCTCGCCCTCGTCGTCAACGACGGGCCGCAGCACCACGTCGGGGCCGTCTACACGACCAACCGGATCTCGGCAGCGCCGGTGCAGTGGTCCAAGGCCGCCACCGCCGACGGCCGGGCCGCCGCCGTGGTCCTCAACTCCGGCGGGGCCAACGCCTGCACCGGGCCGCAGGGCTTCCAGGCCTCCCACCGGACCGCGGAGCTCGTGGGCGAGGCGCTGGGCGTCGGAGCCGGCGACGTCGTGGTGTGCTCCACCGGGCTCATCGGCCTCCAGCTGCCCATGGACGTCATGGAGCGCGGCCTGCCCGCGGTCGTCGAGGCCCTGGGCCACGACGACGAGGCCGGGGCCGCCGCCGCCCGGGCCATCATGACCACCGACTCCGTCTCCAAGCAGGCCGCCTACGTCCGCGACGGCTGGACGGTCGGCGGCATGGCGAAGGGCGCCGGCATGCTCGCCCCCGGCCTGGCCACGATGCTCGTGGTGCTCACGACCGACGCCGAGCTCTCCTCGGACGCCCTGCAGTGGGCCCTCGAGGACGCCGTGAAGGTCACGTTCAACCGCACCGACTCCGACGGCTGCATGTCCACCAACGACACCGTGGTCCTCCTGGGCTCGGGCGCCTCCGGGATCACCCCGGACGAGTTCGAGTTCAGCCAGGCCGTGACGGCGGTGTGCCACTCGCTGGCCCAGCAGCTGATCACGGATGCCGAGGGCGCCTCCCACGACATCGCGATCACCACGGTCGACGCGGCGACCGAGAAGCAGGCGGAGGACGTGAGCCGCGCCGTGGCACGCTCGAACCTGTTCAAGGCGGCGATCTTCGGCAACGACCCCAACTGGGGCCGCGTGCTGTCCGCCGTGGGCACCACCGACGCCGCGTTCGACCCCGACAGGCTCGACGTCACGATCAACGGGGTGACCGTGTGCCGCAACGGGGCGATCGGCGACCCGCGCGAGGGCGTGGACCTCGCGGCCCACCGGCAGGTGAGCGTGCTGATCGACCTCAAGGCGGGCGACGCGGACGCCACCGTGTGGACCAACGACCTCACCCACGACTACGTCGAGGAGAACAGCGCCTACTCCAGCTGACCGGCCCACCGACCCACCGCAGCACCGACCGACGGCGCAGGAGAACCATGCCCCACCCCAGTGACCCGACCCGCTACGAGACCGCCCAGCAGAAGGCGGGCACCCTGATGGAGGCCCTGCCCTGGATCCAGCGCTACACCGGGTCCGTGATGGTCTTCAAGTACGGCGGCAACGCCATGGTGTCCGAGTCCCTGCGGGAGGCCTTCGCGCAGGACATGGTCTTCCTGCGCCACGCCGGCATCCGGCCGGTGGTCGTGCACGGCGGCGGCCCCCAGATCAATCGCATGCTGGAGCGGCTGGGCATCGAGTCGGAGTTCCGCGGCGGTCTGCGGGTGACGTCCCGGGAGGCCGTGGACGCGATCCGGATGGTGCTGACCGGGCAGGTCCAGCGCGAGCTCGTCTCGCTGCTCAACGACTCGGGCCCGTACGCGGTGGGCCTGTCCGGTGAGGACGCCGAGCTGTTCCGGGCGGTGCGCCGGGGCACGGTCGTGGACGGCGTGGAGGTGGACCTCGGCCACGTGGGCGAGGTCGTCGGCGTCAACGCCGAGCCCATCACCCAGCTGCTCGACGCCGGGCGCATCCCGGTGATCTCCTCCGTGGCCCCCGAGGTCGACGAGCTCGGCCGGCCCACCGGGGAGATCCTCAACGTCAACGCCGACACCGCCGCGGCCGCCGTCGCCGTGGCCCTGCGCGCGGAGCAGTTCGTGGCGCTCACCGACGTCGAGGGCCTCTACGCGAACTGGCCCGACAAGGACTCGCTCATCGCCTCGCTCACCGTCTCGGAGCTGCGTGCCATGCTCCCCGGCCTGCAGGCCGGGATGATCCCGAAGATGGAGGCGGCCCTGCGGGCCGTGGAGGGCGGGGCGCGCCGGGCGTCCATCGTGGACGGGCGCAGCCCGCACTCGTGCCTGCTCGAGATCTTCACCGACACCGGCATCGGAACCCAGCTCGTCCCCGACCACGGAGCATCGTCATGACCGCCACCCAGCACACCACCTCCCGCTACTCCGCGCAGACCGCCCTGCTCGGCGAGTACTCCGACTCCCTGCTCGGCGTCTTCGGCAGCCCGTCGCTCGTGCTCACCCACGGCCGGGGCGCCGTGGTCACCGACGCCGACGGCCGGGACTACCTGGACCTGCTGGCGGGCATCGCCGTCAACGCCCTCGGCCACGCCCACCCCCGCTGGGTCGAGATCGTCTCCCGCCAGCTGGCCACGCTCGGGCACGTCTCCAACTTCTTCACCTCGCCCCAGCAGATCGCCCTCGCCGGGAAGCTGCTGTCCCTGGCCGGGGCACCCACCGGCTCCCACGTCTTCTTCGCGAACTCCGGGGCCGAGGCCAACGAGGCCGCGTTCAAGCTGGCCCGCCGGCACGGCCACGAGCACCCCGGCCCGGACGGCCGGCCCCGCACCACCGTCCTCGCCCTCGAGTCGGCCTTCCACGGGCGGACCATGGGCGCGCTCGCCCTGACCGCCAAGGAGGCCTACCGGGCGCCCTTCGAGCCGCTGCCCGGCGGGGTCCGGCACATCCCCGCGACGGCCGAGGCGCTCGAGGAGCACCTCGACGGGACGGTCGCCGCGCTCGTCGTGGAGCCCGTCCAGGGGGAGGCCGGGGTGCGGGAGCTGCCCGAGGGGTTCCTGCGGCGGGCCCGGGAGCTCACCCGGGAGCACGGCGCGCTGCTGATCGTCGACGAGGTGCAGACCGGCGTGGGCCGCACCGGCCGGTGGTTCGCCTCCGCCGCGGAGCTCTCCGGGAACGACCTGCCGGACGCGATCACCCTGGCCAAGGGGCTCGGCGGCGGCTTCCCGATCGGTGCGATGCTCACGGTGGGGGCCGAGGTCTCCGCCCTGCTGGGCGCCGGCCAGCACGGCACCACGTTCGGCGGCAACCCACCGGCCACCGCGGCGGGCCTCGCCACGGTCACGGTCATCGAGGAGGAGGGTCTGCTGGAGCGCGCCCGCACGGTCGGCGCCGTGCTCGGCGACGGGCTGCGTGCGGTCCCCGGGCTCGCCGAGGTGCGCCAGTGCGGGCTGCTCATCGGTGCCGACCTCGTCGTCCCGGACGGGGCCGGCGCCCCGTTCGGTCCCGCCGTGGTCGCCGCCGCCCGGGAGGCCGGGTTCATCGTCAACGCCACGGGCCCGGCGACGCTGCGCCTGGCCCCGCCCCTGGTCCTCACCGAGGAGCAGGCCCGCACCTTCCTCGAGGCCCTGCCCGAGATCCTGTCCACCGCCGGCGCCGCCGTCACGGCCCCCGCCGGGGCACCGGCCGACCCCGCCCGGGCCGGCTCCGCCGCGGCCGCCGTCCCACCGAAAGAAGCATGAAGCCCTCCATGACCCCCCGCCACTTCCTCGTCGACACGGACCTCACCCAGCAGGAGCAGGCCGAGGTGCTCGAGCTCGCCCTCGCGCTCAAGGCCGACCGCTGGGCCCACCGCCCGTACGCCGGTCCGCAGACCGTCGCCGTCATCTTCGACAAGACCTCGACCCGCACCAGGACCTCCTTCGCCGCGGGCATCGCCGACCTCGGCGGCAACCCCCTGGTGATCAACCCGGGGGAGTCGCAGCTCGGCAAGGAGAGCGTGGCCGACACGGCGCGGGTGTTCTCCCGCATGGTCTCCACGATCGTGTGGCGCACCTACGCCCAGGCCGATCTCGAGGAGATGGCCGCGGTCTCGGACGTGCCCGTGGTCAACGGGCTCTCCGACGACTACCACCCCTGCCAGATCCTCGCGGACCTGCTCACGGTCCGCGAGCACCGGGGCGACCCCGCCGGCCTGACCTTCGCCTACCTCGGGGACGCCGCCAACAACATGGCCCACTCGTACCTGCTCGGCGGGGCCACCGCGGGCATGCACGTGCGGGTGGCCGGACCGGAGGGCTACCTGCCGGACCCGGGGATCGTGCGGGCCGCCGAGGAGCGGGCCGCGCAGACCGGCGGGTCCGTGCGGGTGACCACCGACCCGGCCGAGGCGCTCGCCGGCGCGGACGTGGTGTGCACCGACACCTGGGTGTCCATGGGCCGGGAGGCGGAGACCGAGGCCCGGGCCCGGATCTTCACGCCGTACTGCGTGGACGCGGCGGCGATGGCCCGGGCCGACCCCCGGGCGATCTTCCTGCACTGCCTGCCCGCGTTCAGGGGCTCCGAGGTCGCGGCCGAGGTCATCGACGGCCCGCAGTCGGTCGTGTGGGACGAGGCCGAGAACCGGCTGCACGCGCAGAAGGCGCTGCTGGTGTGGCTGATGGCCCGGTCCGGGCACTACGACCTGGCCGCCGGCACCTCCGGCGTGCCGGCATGACCATCCCCGCGACCAAGACCGCCCGGCAGGCCCGGATCGTCGCGCTGGTGACGGGCGGGGCGGTCCACTCCCAGGCCGAGCTGGCGGCCCTGCTGGCCAGGGACGGGGTGCAGGTCACGCAGGCCACGCTCTCCCGGGACCTGGTCGAGCTCGGGGCGGTCCGCGTCCGGGACGGTTCCGGCGCCCTCGTCTACGCGGTCCCGCAGGCCGGGGTCGACCGCTCGCCCGCCTCCGGGGTCACCCAGGAGGTGCTCGACGCGCGCCTGGCCGCCCTGTGCCGGGAGCTGCTCGTCACGGCGGAGGCCAGCGCCAACCTCGTGGTGCTGCGCACCCCGCCCGGCGCCGCACAGTACTTCGCCTCCGCCATCGACACCTCCGTGCTCCCGGCCGTGCTCGGCACCATCGCCGGCGACGACACGATCATGGTCGTCTGCCGGGAGCCCGACGGCGGCGAGGCCGTGGCCCACCGGTTCCTGGAGCTCGCCGACTGAACCCCGGTGCGCGTGCGCGGCCCCTCCTGCCGGGCGGTCCGCTGCCGCGCTAGCGGACCGGGAACTCCTCGAGCACCGCGAGGAGGTCGGTGCGCTCGAAGACGCGGGCGAAGTCGGCCGCGGAGTGGGCGCCGGCCGTCTGGGAGGCTCCTGCCTCGAGCAGGGCGCGGACGACGGCCTCGTTGCCCCGGAAGACGGCGCTCATCAGTGCCGTCTGACCGTTGTCGTTGACCCGGTCCGGATCGGCACCGGCCCCGAGCAGGGCGGCGACGGTCTCCTCCTGCTGGTGGTAGGCGGCGAGGATGAGCAGGGTGTCGCCCTTCCCGTTGGTGAGGTTGACGGGGACACCGGCCTGCACGGCCGGCAGCAGCTCCTCGGTGCGGCCCTCCCGGGCCATGTCGAACAGGGAGACCACGTAGGCCATCTCCTCCTCGGTCAGCTGCGGTGCGGGCTGGTCCTGGGGCTGCTGCGGGTTCTCGGTCACGGTCTGTCCTTCGTGCTCGGCGGGTGGTTCCTGCCGGGCAGTTTATCGAGGTCCGCGGCGCGGACGGGAACCCGGTGCCCGAGCCTTGACGGTGCAGTAACCGCCTGGCACGCTCGTGTGACGCGGCTCACGCCGTGCCCGTCCCTCGCGCCGGTGCCCGCGCACCGGGGATCCGGAGTCGTCCTTGACCAACCTCGCCACCCTCCTCACCGGCTCGGCCGCGGCGGCCCCCGGCGCACGGGCCGTCGTGCTCGACGACAAGGTCCTGACCTACGGGGCCCTCGACGACCTCTCCGCCCGCGTCGCCTCGATGCTCTCCGCCAGCGGGGTACGGCCCGGGGACCGCGTGGCGATGATCCTGCCCAACGTGCCGCACATGCCGATCGCCTACTACGGGATCCTGCGCATGGGCGGTGTCGTCGTGCCCCTCAACCCCCTGCTCAGCCCCCGGGAGCTGGCCTACCACTTCCGGGACGCCGAGGTCTCGCTCGTGCTCGTGTGGGAGGCCATGGCCGAGGCCACCCGCAGCGCGATCGCGGAGCTGGGCCGGGAGGTCCCCGTGGTCGAGGTCACCGCCGCCGGGACGCGGCAGGGCCTCGGCCTGGTGCCGCCGCTGCCGGAGCTCGTCGACCGGGCCGACGGCGAGGCCGCGGTGCTGCTCTACACCTCCGGGACCACGGGGCGGCCGAAGGGCGCGGTGCTGACCCACCACAACCTGCGGGCCAACGCGGAGCTGTCCGCGACGCTCTTCGGCACGAAGCCCGGGGACGTCATGTTCGGCGGGCTGCCCTTCTTCCACGTCTTCGGCCAGACCGTGGCGCTCAACAGCGTCATCGGGGCCGGAGCCACCGTCACGCTGCTCCCGCGCTTCGACCCGGCGAAGGCCCTGGAGATCCTCGTCCGCGACGAGGTGACGATCTTCGCCGGGGTGCCGAGCATGCACATCGCACTCCTGCACGCCGCCGGCGAGGGACCCGTCGAGGTGCCCCGCCTGCGGGCCGGGGTGTCCGGCGGCTCGCCCCTGCCGGTGGAGATCCTCGAGCGCTTCGAGAAGGTCTTCGGGGCCCCGATCTACGAGGGATACGGTCTCTCGGAGACCTCCCCGGTCGTGTGCTTCAACCAGGAGGAGGACGGCCGCAGGCCGGGCTCCATCGGCACCGTGGTGCGCGGGGCGCAGCTGCGGGTCGTCGACGACCAGGACGAGGACGTCCCCGTGGGGGAGGTCGGCGAGCTCGTGGTGGCGGGGGAGTACGTGATGGCCGGCTACTGGCGCGATCCCGGGGCCACCGAGGCGGCGGTCCGCGACGGCTGGTTCCACACCGGCGACCTCGCCCGGGTGGACGAGGACGGCTTCTACTACATCGTGGACCGGAAGAAGGACATGGTGCTGCGCGGCGGCTACAACGTGTACCCTCGCGAGGTCGAGGAGGTCATCCACCAGTTCCCCGGCATCGCGGAGGCCGCCGTGGTGGGGGTGCCCGACGAGGCGATGGGCGAGGAGGTCGCGGCCGTCGTCGCCTTCCACGACGTCCCCGGCGCGG
>JAPSHS010000143.1 GCA_031179495.1 Kocuria sp.
CACCCTGCACGGGGGCCCGGACGGGTTCCACCGCCGGACCTGGCACGTGCTGGAGGCCCGGGCGGACGCCCTCGTCCTCGAGCTCGTGAGCCCGGACGGGGACCAGGGCTTCCCCGGGGAGCTGACCCTGCGCGCGAGCTACACCGTGGCGGACGACGGCGTGGTCCTCGAGCTCGAGGCCCGCACGGACGCCCCGACCGTCGTGGGCCCGGCCAGCCACGCCTATTTCAACCTGGCCGGCGAGGGCTCCGGGACGATCGACGACCACGTGCTCACCGTCGAGGCCGACCACTACCTCCCCGTCGGCCCCGGCTCCCTGCCCCTCGGCGGGCCGGCCGAGGTCGCGGGCACGCCGTTCGACTTCACCGCCCCGGCGGTCCTGGGCGACCGGGTGCGGGCGGCCCACCCCCAGGTGGCCGCGGTGCGGGGTGTCGACCACTCCTTCCACCTCCGGGGCGCGGGCCTGCGCCGGGCCGCGCGCGTGGAGCACCCGGCGAGCGGACGGTGGATGGAGCTGCACACGGACCAGCCGGCGCTGCAGGTGTACACCGGCAACTCCCTGGACGCCGTCGCGATCGGCACGGGCGGGCGGCGCTACCGGCAGGGCGACGGCATCGCGCTGGAGCCGCAGCGCCACCCGGACTCGCCCAACCGCCCGGAGCTGTCGGACCCGGTGCTGCGCCCCGGGGAGCTGTACCGCTCCCGCACGCAGTGGCGCTTCGGCCACTGCTGACCCGCGGGCGGAACTCTGCCCCGCAATATTGTTGAACAATCTTGGTGGAGGGGGCATCCTGGAGGGACCGACGTGACAAGGAGCACAGCATGCCCCCCTCCGACATCGACCTCAACGCGGACTGCGGCGAGTCGCTCAGCGCCTGGGCCATGGACGGCGACGAGGCCGTCCTGGGCGTGGTCACCAGCGCGAACGTGGCCTGCGGCTTCCACGCCGGGGACCCGACGGTCGCCCGTCGCACCTGCACCGCGGCCGCCGAGCAGGGGGTCGTCGTGGGCGCCCAGGTCTCCTACGACGACCTCAAGGGCTTCGGGCGCCGCTTCATCGCCGTGCCCCGTGCGGAGCTGACCGACCAGCTGGTCTACCAGATCGGCGCCCTGCAGGCCCTGGCCCGGGCCTCCGGCACCGGGGTCCGCTACGTCAAGCCGCACGGCGCCCTCTACAACGCGATCGTCCACCACGAGGAGCACGCGGGCGCGGTCGTCGACGCCGTGCGCGACGTCGACGAGGAGTTGCCCCTGCTGGTGCTGCCCGGCTCCGAGATCGAGCGGCAGGCGCGCGCGGCGGGACTGCGCACCGTCCGCGAGGCCTTCGCCGACCGCGGCTACACGCCGCAGGCCACCCTCGTCCCCCGCTCCGGGCCCGGCGCCGTGCTGCACGACGCCCGGCGGATCGCCGCGCGCGTGGTCCGGATGGCCACGGAGCACGTCGTCGAGGCCGTCGACGGCTCGGTCGTGGCCGTGGACGCGCAGAGCATCTGCGTGCACGGGGACACCCCGGGCGCGCTGGCCATCGCCGAGCGCGTGCGCGGCGCCCTCGAGGAGGCCGGCCTGCGCGTCGGCAGCTTCCTGTGAGTGCGCCCGCCGGGTCCCGGACCGTCCGCCCCCTGGGCCCCCGCGCGGCCCTGGTCGAGTGCGCGGACCTGCACGACGCCGTGGCCCTGCACGCCCGGCTGAGCGCCGCCGGGCTGTCCGGGCTCGTCGACTGCGTCGCGGGGGCCCGGACCGTGGTCGTGCGCGCGCACACCTCCGCCGCTCTGCGGGACATCGTCCGCACCGCGCTGGCGGCCCCCCGCGGCGGCGCCGGGACGGGCGGGGCGCGCACCGTGACGATCGACGTCGTCTACGACGGCGAGGACCTCGAGGCCGTCGGCGAGCTCACGGGCCTGGGTGCGGACGGGGTCGTGCGCGCCCACTCCGGGCAGGAGTGGACCGCGGCCTTCGCGGGCTTCGCCCCGGGCTTCTTCTACTGCGTGGCCCAGGACGGCCTCGACGTCCCGCGCCGGGAGACCCCGCGCACCGCGGTCCCGGCGGGGTCGGTGGCCCTGGCCGGCCGCTTCTCCGCCGTCTACCCCCGGCGCTCCCCCGGCGGCTGGCAGCTGATCGGCCGCACCGCGGCCCGGATGTTCGACCTCGACCGGGACGACCCCGCGCTGCTGCGCCCGGGCGACCGCGTGCGGTACCGGCCGGTGCGCGAGCTCGTGGGGACGGCCTCCCGCGCCGCCGGCCCGGCGCCGGTCCGGGGCGCGCACCTGGTCGTGGACCGGCCCGGGCTGCAGACCCTCGTCCAGGACCGCGGGCGCGCCGGCTCGGCCGGACTGGGGGTCTCCCCGTCGGGCGCCCTCGACGCCGGAGCGGCGGCCTCGGCCAACCGGCTCGTCGGCAACGCCGCGGGGGCGGCCGTGCTGGAGAACCTGCTGGGCCGCCTCGAGCTGAGCGCCCACGGGGACCACGTCCTGGCGGTCACCGGCGCCCGGGCGCCCCTGACGGTCGAGGGCCCCGCCCCGTGGCGGCCGGTGCCCGGCACGCCGTTCGCCCTGCGGGACGGCGAGCGCCTGGCCGTCGGCGCCACGGAGTCCGGCGCACGCGTCTACGTGGCGGTGCGCGGCGGCGTGGCGGTCCCGCCCGTGCTGGGCAGCCGCTCCACCGACGTCCTCGCCGGGCTGGGCCCCGATCCGCTCGCCGCCGGGGACGCCCTGCCCGTCGGCCCCGCCCCCGGCACGGCCGTCCGGCCGCCCGAGCCCCCGCCCGAGCCGGCCCGTGCGCCGGCGGTGCGGGTGGTGCCCGGACCCCGCGACGACTGGTTCGCCCCCGCCGCGGTGGAGTCGTTCTTCGCCCAGGAGTGGGAGCTGACCGCCTCGTCCGACCGGGTGGGCGCCCGGCTGGACGGGTCGCCGCTGGAGCGCACCCGCACGGACGAGCTCCCCAGCGAGGGCACGGTGCCCGGCTGCGTCCAGGTCCCGCCCTCGGGCCTGCCCGTGGTCCTGCTGCAGGACTCGCCCACGACCGGCGGGTACCCCGTGATCGGCGTGGTGCACCCGCAGGACCTGGCCGTGCTGGCCCAGCTGCCCCCGGGCGCCCGGCTGCGCTTCGAGCGGGACCCCGCCCCGGAGCTCGCCCCGCCCGCCCCGGGGGGCGCCGCGTCGCCCTCCGGCGAGCCGCGGGCCACCGACCAGCCCGCCGCAGACGGGCCCACCACCGAGAACCCCCTGGAGTAGCACCGTGCGCAAGATCCTGATCGCCAACCGCGGGGAGATCGCCGTCCGCGTCGTCCACGCCTGCGCGGAGGCCGGGCTGTCCTCGGTCGCCGTCTACGCCGACCCCGACGCCGACGCCCCGCACGCCCTGCTGGCCGACGAGGCCTACGCGCTCGAGGGCAGCTCGGCCGCCGAGACCTACCTGGACGGGGGGAAGGTCCTCGCCGTCGCCGAGCGCTGCGGGGCCGACGCCGTGCACCCCGGCTACGGGTTCCTCTCCGAGAACGCCGACTTCGCCCGGGCGGTGATCGAGGCCGGCCTCACCTGGATCGGTCCCTCCCCGGAGACGATCGTGCTGCTCGGGGACAAGGTCGCCGCCCGGGAGATCGCCCGGCGGGCCGGCGCCCCGCTCGTGCCCGGCAGCGACGGCCCGGTGGAGTCCCCCGAGGACGCCCGCGCCTTCGCCGAGGAGCACGGCCTGCCCGTGATCGTGAAGGCCGCCCACGGCGGCGGAGGACGCGGCATGCGGGTGGTCCGGGAGCTCGAGCAGGTCGAGGACGCCTTCGTCTCGGCGGCCCGCGAGGCGCAGGGCGCGTTCGGGCGCGGCGAGTGCTTCGTGGAGCGCTTCCTGGAGCGGCCGCGGCACGTGGAGGCGCAGGTCGTGGCCGACGCCCACGGCAACGTCGTCGTGCTGGGGACCCGGGACTGCTCCCTGCAGCGCCGCCACCAGAAGCTCGTCGAGGAGGCGCCCGCGCCCTTCCTCACGGACGAGCAGCGGGAGCGCATCGCCGCCGCCGCCGAGGGCATCTTCCGGGAGGCCGGCTACGTGGGGGTGGGCACCGCCGAGTTCCTCGTGGCGCAGGACGGGCTGATCTCGTTCC
>JAPSHS010000144.1 GCA_031179495.1 Kocuria sp.
CACGCACGCGACGATGCCCGCGAGGAACAGCGCCTTGGCCCAGGACATCGTCTCCTGCCCGGTGCCGGCCGCCCACGCGACCGTCAGCACGGCCCCGATCCCCGTCCACACGGCGTAGGCGGTGCCCATCGGCACGACCCGGGCGGCGCGGGCCAGGGTGAGCATGCTGAGGACCAGCGCCACCACGAAGAGCGTGGTCGGGCCGGGCCGGGCGAAGCCCTCCGACGCGCCCAGGGCCGTGGCCCACACGGCTTCGAGGACCCCGCTCACGACCAGCAGTCCCCACGCCCGGGACCGTCGGTCCGCCGCGTCCGGCGAGGAAGGGGCAGGGAGGGGCGACGACGGACGTCCGGCCGCCGGAGGCTCAGGCGACAAGCCGCAGTCCGATCACGCAGCCGATGATCCCGAGCACCAGCAGCACCTTGAGAGCGGTCGCCGCCTCCCGGCCGGTCAGCATCGACCACGCCACGGTGAGGGCTCCGCCGATGCCCACCCACACCGCGTAGGCCGTGCCCGTGGGCAGGCTCGTCATGGCGTGGGCGAGGCCGAGCAGGCTCAGGACCGCCGTCACCGCGAAGACCGCGACCGGCACCGGGCGGCGGAAACCGTCCGAGGCGCCGAGCGCGGAGGCCCACACCGCCTCGAGGACCCCCGAGAGGACGAGCACGACCCAGGCCCCCACGGGTCAGTGCCTCGGGACCACGCGGATCCAGAGGAACCCGTGGGCGTCGATCAGCAGGCCGTGGCGCAGGTCGAGCTCGGTGTTCCCGTGCAGCTCCACGGCCTGGGGCAGGAACCCCGAGAGGGTCTCGCCCGTGACGAACTGGGACCAGTCCGAGAAGTTGGCCAGGCACAGGACCAGCGTGTTGCTGCCCGGGCGCTGGTAGCCCAGCACGTGCGGGTTGCGCGCGTCGAAGGGGATGAGCGCGTTGCCGTCGAACTCCGGGGCGTTGCGGCGCAGCTCGATCATCCGGCGGATGCCGCCGAAGATCCGGCCCTGCACGGAGAACAGCTCGTGGCGGCGCTCGTAGTCCTGGACGGGCCGCGGCGGCCGGTGCACCCAGCGGGCGTCACCGGCGTGGGCCGGGTCCTCGTTCCAGGCGGGGTCGTTGAGCTGGCCGACCTCGTCCCCGAGGTACAGCAGCGGGACGCCGCCGGTGCTCATCGCCACGGAGTGGGCGAGCAGGACCCGGTCCACGGCGGGACCGGGGTCCTCCGCGAGGCCGAGCAGCGACGCGGTGGTCCCGCACACGCGGCAGTCGCCGGTGCGGGGGTTCTCCTGGAACGGCACGCCGTCCGCGAAGCTGCCGGGATGGCGGCCGGTGTAGAAGGCGTTGAGGAAGCGGCGGTGGTCGTGGCCGTCGACGCCCAGCCGGGCCGCGTCCTCGTCGGAGAACGTCCACCCGATGTCGTCGTGTCCCCGCACGTAGTCCACCCAGGCCGTGCCGGGCGGCAGGGCGTGGCGCTCCTCGAGGGCCTGGGCCAGCAGCTTGGGCTCCCGGGTGGCCATCGCCTCCCAGGTCAGGGCCATCTGCAGCGGGTTGTAGGAGAGCTGGCACTGGCCGGGCTCGATGTACCGGGCCACCTCGTCCGGGTGGACGATCGCCTCGGACTTGAACAGCACCGACGGCGCGGCGATGCGGCACAGTGCGTTGTAGGCGCGCAGCAGCACGTGGGCCTGCGGCAGGGACTCGCACGCGGTGCCCAGCTGCTTCCAGATGAAGGCCACCGCGTCCATGCGCAGCACCTCCACCCCCTGGGCGGCGAGGAAGAGCATCTCCGCGGCCATGGCCCGGAAGACCGCGGGGTTGGTGTAGTTGAGGTCCCACTGGAAGGAGTAGAACGTGCTCCACACCCACCGGGGGTCCTCCTCGGTGGCGTGGATCCGGGTGAAGGAGCCCGGGTGGTCGTCCGGGAAGATCTCGCGGGTGGTGCGCTCGAACTGGTCCGGGACGGTGCGGTCCGGGAAGATCCAGTAGTAGTCCTCGTACTCCTGCTCCCCGGCGGCGGCCCGGCGGGCCCACTCGTGCTCGTTGGAGGTGTGGTTGAAGACGAAGTCGAGGACCAGGCTGATGCCGTGCCGGCGCAGCTCCCGGCCCAGCTCGGCGAGCTCCTCCATGGTCCCCAGCCGGGGGTCGACACGGCGGTACGACGACACGGCGTAGCCGCCGTCCGAGTTGCCCTCCGGGGCCTCGAACAGGGGCATGAGGTGCAGGTAGGTCAGACCCAGTTCCTGGAAGTACGGGATCTGCTCCCGGATCCCCCGCAGGCTCCCGGCGTACCGGTCGACGTAGCAGACCCCGCCGAGCATCTGCCGCGAGCCGAACCACGCCGGGTCCTGCTCCCGGCGCGCGTCGAGGGCCTTGAGGTCGTCCGGGCGCTCGGCCCAGGAGCGCGCCAGCTGCAGGCCGAGCTCGGTGAGCTCCTCGAGGAAGTCCTTGCGGTGGCCGTAGACCTCGGCGAAGAGCAGGGTCAGCCGGGGGAAGTGCTCGTCGAACCGGCGGTCGAAGTCCTTCCAGCCGGCGTCCGGCAGCTCGGCCGGACGGCGCTCGCGCACCTGCTGGCGCACGGACTCGGTGATCACACGGGCCTGGTTCTCGGGCGAGAGGCCCGGGATCCCGGGCGGACTGGTGTTCAGCACACTGCTCCTTCGGTCGTCCACTCCTGGGCGGGGCGGTCTCCGAACTCGAGATCCTCCTTGACGACGAGCCCTCGGATGGTCACGGGCACGTCCTCGCCCGGCGGCGGGGGCGACCCGCACCTCAGCATACTGATGCACCCCGGTGATTTCAGCGCAGGACCCGGATGCCCCTCCACATCCCTGTGCACAGAGTTGTCCACAGGTGTGGACGGACGCTGGGGACATCGGAGTGACGCGCTGCGGCTCCCGCGTCCGCACGGGCCGCCGAGGCTCCCGGGAGGCGGACGAACCGTGCCGGGCGTGTGGAGAACCCTGTGCAGGGCGGGTCCCGCCGCGGCGGGCACACCGCCGTCGGCCCGGGAGGACCCGCCCGTGGGACACCGCCCCGGACCGCCGCCGCGGGGCACCGCCTGCGGGCGCCCCGTCCCGGGAGCACCGGGCCCCGGGACGAGGACGCCCCCCGGGACCCGGTGCCCCTCCCTGTGGGCGGGCTCAGTAGCCGTTGGCGGAGAGCCACTCCTGCGCGGCGTCGGCCGGGCTGACCGCGCTCTCGCCGCTGACCTTGCGGTTCAGGTCGAGGAGGTCCTCCGTGGTGAGCTTGCCGGAGAGCTCGTTCAGGGCGTCCACCGCCTCCTGGGGCAGCCGGTCGGCCGCTGCGAGCGGGAGGACCTGCTGGGCGATGAAGTTGTTCTCCGGGTCCTCGAGCACCACCAGGTCGTTGTCGGCGATCGCGGGCGTCGTCGTGAAGATGTCGGCGACGTCCACGTCCCCGTCGAGCAGGGCCTGGACGGTCACGGGCCCGCCGTTGATCGGCTCGAAGGACCTCGGCACGCAGCCGTAGTTCTCCTCGAGACCCTGGAGCCCGTAGGCGCGCTCGGCGAACTCGGGCGGCCCGGCGACCACCAACCGGTCGCAGACCTCCGCCATGTCGGCGATGCTCGTGAGCCCGTACTGCTCCGCCGTCCCGGGCGTGACGACCATCGCGTCCTTGTTCTGCGCCTCGGCGGGCTCCAGCACGGCGAGGCCCTCGGGCAGCGCGCCCGGCAGGGCGTCCATGATCTCCTCCGCCGAGCTCGCGGTGGCCTCGGGGTCCACGAAGAGCAGGAGGTTGCCGGAGTAGTCCGGGACGACGTCGACGGACCCGTCCTGCACCGCTCCCACGTAGGCCTCCCGGGCCCCGATCCCCAGGGACGTCTCCGTCTCGACCCCCGCGGACTCCAGGGCCCCGGCGTAGAGCTCGGCCACGATCTCGCTCTCCGGGAAGTTGGCCGAGCCCACGGTCACGGTCCCGGAGGGCGCCGCCGAGGAGTCCCCGCCCCCGGCGAGCGGGTCGTCGCCGCCCCCGCAGGCGGTCAGCCCGAGCAGCAGGGCGGCCCCCAGGGCCGGACCGGCGGAGCGGCGGAGGGAAGCGGGAGCAGTGATCATGGTGGTTCTCCTGTCGGTCGG
>JAPSHS010000032.1 GCA_031179495.1 Kocuria sp.
CCGAACTGTTCAAGAGCAAGGGCCCCTGGTGCACCGTGTACACGGACATCAGCACGGGGACGGTCGACTCGCTCCACGCGATCGACGTCCTGCCGGAGAACATCTGCCGGGAACTGGAGCGGCAGGGGGCGGCCCGGGCGGACCTCGCCGCGGTGGAGGCCGCGGTACGACCGGCGGAGGGCCTGGCGGACCCGGTGAGCCGGTTCCTCGTGGTGCGCGACGGCACCGTGGAGATCGACGAGGTGCTGCCCGGGCCGCTGGCCGGGCCCGGCGTGGTCAGGGTCGACGCGGCCCCGGACCTCACCCCCCTGTTCCGCCACCGCCCGGACGACTTCCCCTACGTGGTCGCCGAGGTCAGCCGGGACGGCGGCGAGATCCGGCTGCAGCGCGCCAGCGGGCGCAGGGCCGAGGGCGAGCAGCAGATCGAGGGGGAGACCAACCACATCAACAAGTTCCCCGGCGGCGGCTGGTCGCAGGCGCGCTGGCAGCGCCACACCGAGGTCGTGTGGCGGCGCAACACCGAGCAGGTCGCCGAGCAGATCGACAGGGCCGTCGCCGACAGCGGCGCCCAGCTCGTCGTCCTCGCCGGGGACATCCGGGCTCGGGGCCTCGTGGAGGAGCAGCTGTCCAAGGCGGTCCAGCCCCTCGTGAGCATGGTCAACGCCAACACCCGCGCCGACGGCAGCGACTCCGCCGATCTCGAGGAGCAGATCGACCGCTCCGTGGGCGAGCTGATCGCCCGCAGGCAGCAGGCGCTGCTGGAACGGCTCGCGGAGCAGGAGAACGGCCCGAACCACACGGCCGTGCACGGGCTCGCCCCCGTCGTCGCCGCGCTGCAGCAGGCGCAGGCGGAGACCGTGCTCATCGACGAGAACGCCCTCGACGCGGAGGCGGAGCTGGTCGTGCTGGACGCCGAGCCGTGGGTCGCCGTCGACGAGGCGGACGCCCTGGGCGCCTCGTCGCTCGGCAGGGTCCCGGCCGCCGAGGCCCTGCTGCGGGCCGCGCTGCTGACGGACGCCCGCCCCGTGTTCCTCGCTCCCGGGGCGCTGCCCGACGGCGTCGACGTCGCCGCCCTGCTGCGCTGGAGCGCCGCCCCGGCCGGCTGACCGGTCACCGACGACGACGGCTCCCCCACCGGAGGTGGGGGAGCCGTCGTCGTGCGATGCGGTGGACCGGCCGGGTCAGTAGGCGGGGCCGGTGGTGTTGCGGTCGTGGGTGTCGCGGCGCAGGAAGGACAGGGCCACCATGGTCACGCCCAGGAACAGGTGCAGCCAGTTGTCGGCACTGTTCAGGGGAACGAAGTTGGCCTGCGACTCGTGTCCCACGAGCAGGCCGTAGATCCACAGGACGAGGTAGACCAGGCCGCCCCACAGCAGGAAGTTGCGGGCGCCGGAGCCGGAGCGGGACAGGGCGACGCCGGCGACGCCGTAGAGCAGGTGGACGATGTTGTGCAGCCAGGAGACCTGGAAGATGCCCATCAGCATCGCCTCGGACTCGTGGCCGGCGACCATGAGCTGGTCGTAGTTCGTGGTGAGGCCGGGGATGAACCCGGCCAGGCCCACGAGCAGGAAGACGGCTCCGAAGAGCAGGGCTGCGGTCTGGACGGGCGAGCGGTGGTTGGTGCGGCGGTCCGGTCGTGCGGCGGGAGTCGTCATGGTCGTGCCTCGCTTCCTTCGTGTCTGCGGGGATCCGGGTCGCGGATCCCGTGGTGGCGGACGGGCATGGAAAGCATGCTTTGTACTATCAGCGTACTGCTGTCCAGCGCCAGGTCCAAGGCCGCCGCGCAGGAAGTCGGGCGCGGACCGCGGAACGGCTCAGGACGTGGGCACGCGGGCGGGCGTGTCCGCCGCGGAGGCCTTGCCCGCGTAGGCGCCCCGGTACCTCGCGGCCGGGTGGGTGTCCAGCACCTTGGTCCGTCCGGCGCCGTAGACGTTCTCGCGCAGCGTGCTGCCCTCGTACGCGGTGCGGTAGCGGCCGCGCTTCTGCAGCTCCGGCACGACCCACTCCACGAAGTCCTCGAACGAGCCCGGGGAGACGTGGTAGGCGAGGTTGACGCCGTCCAGACCGCCGTCGTCGATCCACCGCTCGAGCTCGTCGGCCACGGTCTGCGGAGAGCCGACGATCGGCACGCCCATGCCGCCCATCGAGATGTGCTTCGCGACCTCCTTGACCGTCCACTTCTTGTGGGGGTCGGCCGTGGTGAAGGGGGTCAGGAAGGACTGGATCGAGTCTGTCTTGATGTACTCCAGGACGTCGTCCTCGTCGTACCGGCCCAGGTCCACGCCCGACCAGCCGCCCACGAGGCCCAGCGCGCCGTCGGCGTCCGCGTACCGCTCGTAGTCGCGGCGCTTCTGCTCGGCCTTCGCGTCGGTCTCGTCGACGATCACGTGCAGCATGGCGAAGATCTTGAGGTCGTCCCGGTCCCGGCCCTGGGCCTGGGCCTCGTCGCGCAGCTTGTCGGTCACCACGCGGGTGAGGTCCGGGCGGATGCCGCCCACGAACACCGCCTCGGCGTGGCGGCCGGCGAACGCGCGTCCGCGGGAGGAGGCCCCGGCCTGGAAGATCAGCGGGGTGCGCTGCGGGGAGGGCTCGGTCAGCCCGATGCCGGGGACGTCGAAGTACCTGCCGTGGTGCTGGATGGGGTGCACGAGGGAGGGATCGGCGAAGACCCCGTTGGCCCGGTCGCGCTTGACCGCGCCGTCCTCCCAGGAGCCCTCCCACAGCTTGTAGCAGACCTCCATGAACTCCTCGGCGATCTCGTAGCGCTCGTCGTGGGAGATCTGCTCCGTCAGCCCGTGGTTCTCGGCGGCGGACTTCAGGTAGGACGTCACCACGTTGAAGCCCATCCGGCCCTTCGTCAGGTGGTCGAGGGTCGCGAACTTCCGGGCCAACGGGTACGGCTGCTCGTAGGTGATCGCGCTGGTCACCCCGAAGCCCAGGTGCTTCGTCACGGCCGCCATCGCGGAGATCTGCATGAACGGGTCGTTGACCGGGATCTGGGTGGCGTCCTTGATCACCGGCGCCGCGGAGTTCTGGTACACGTCGTAGTACCCGACGACGTCCGCGAGGAACATCGCGTCGAACAGGCCCCTCTCCAGGACCTGGGCGACGTCCGTCCAGTACTCGAGGGTGTTGTACTCGTCGGCCCGCGAGCGCGGGTGCTTCCACAGGCCGGGGGCCTGGTGGCCGACGCAGCTCATGTCGAAGGCGTTGAGGGCGATGCGCTTGCTCATGGGTGGTCCTCCCGGATCGCTCACGACCCGCGCCCGTGCGTCCTGGGGACCTGCTCGCGGGTCCGACGCACTGGTGGGCGCCGTACTTGCCACGGGGCGTGTGCGCCGCGGCCCGATGTTCATCTGGGGCACCCCGCTACGGGAGAGGGTTGCCGCCCGACCAGCCAGAGCTTCGCGTCGGATCTCGTCATCGTCGTCGCGGACCAGCTTAGCGGCTCGCCCCGCGGGCGGTGCAACCGGGGTCACACCGGACCGCGCGCCGAGGAGCCGGCCCGGAGGAGTCGGCCTGGAGGAGCCGGGGGCGGAGCGGCTCAGGCGGGCGGTGCGAGGGGCGGGGTGCGCCGCGGGTCCAGCGTCCAGCCCCGCTGCAGCCGCGCCCGGAGCTCGATCAGCGGGCAGGTGTCCATGACCACGTCGAGTCCTGCGGCGGCGGCCCGGGCCGCGGCGTCGTGGTCCACGACGCCCAGCTGCAGCCACACGGCCTTCGCGCCGGCGGCCACGGCCTGGTCCACGACCGCGCCGACCCGGCGGGAGTTCACGAAGCAGTCCACCACGTCGAGGGGCTGCGGGACCTCGGCGAGGGTCCGGAACCCGGGCTCGCCGTGGACCGTCTCGCCCCGGGGGTTGACGGGGACGATCGTCATGCCGAGGTCGTCGCGGATCCGCGCCGCCACCGGGTGCGCGGTGCGGGCGGTGTTGCCGGTCAGCCCCACGACGGCCCACCGGCCGGGCTGCGTCATCAGGCGGTCGATCACGGCGGGGTCGTTGCGGCTCATGGACCCATCCTGGCACCGGAGCCGCTCCTCCGGACAGCCTCCCCCCGGCCGGGGGACGCCGGCGGAGGGGCGGCCGCAGCTCCGCGCGGGCGCCGACGGCGCTCCCGCACCTCGCCCCGGTCCGGGTGCGGGCCCGCCGCCGCCGGACCGCACGGGGCCCGGCGTGCCACCGCCGCCGGTCGCGACGGCGCGCGGCGGGATTTGCCAGGCGCCCCGGGGAGCACGTTCAATGGGGCCGGTAACCATCCGGAGCGGCTGAGAGACCTGGCTCGTCGACGTCGCAGCAACCGGCACGGATCCGTCCGGCTCCCCGTGCGAGGTGCTAATGCCAGGACCGATGGAGTTGATCATGGGCACGTCTCTGCTGGGCTCTGCACCGTCCACCGCCACCGCGCGGGTCTCCCGCAAGCGCGCCTTCTCGGTGGCCTTCGACCACGTCGGCAAGGCCTTCCCATCGGGCGGGCAGGACCACCACGTCCTGCACGACGTCGACGTCACGGCCCGGCCGGGCGAGGTCGTCGCGATCCTGGGGCCCTCGGGGTGCGGCAAGTCCACGCTGCTGCGGGCCGCGGCCGGCCTGGACACCGCCTCGGCGGGCCGGGTGCTCATCGACGGCACGCCCGTCTCCGGGATCGACCCGCGCTGCGCCGTCGCCTTCCAGGAGCCCCGGCTCCTGCCGTGGCGCTCCGTGCGGGAGAACGTCCGCCTGGGTCTGCCCTCCGGGCTGAGCCGGGCGGAGGGCGACGCCGTGATCGACGACCTGCTGCGCCTGGTCGGGCTGACCGCGCACGCCGGGCACCGTCCCCGGGCGATCTCGGGCGGCATGGCCCAGCGCGCGTCGCTGGCCCGGGCGCTGGCCCGCAACCCCGGGGTGCTGCTCCTCGACGAGCCGTTCGGCGCGCTCGACGCCCTGACCCGGCTGCAGATGCAGGACCTCCTGCTCACCGTCCACGCGGCCCAGCCGACCACCGTCCTGCTCGTGACCCACGACGTCGACGAGGCGCTGCAGCTCGCGGACCGGGTGGTCGTCCTGGGCCGCACCGGCCCGACCGCCCCCGCCTCGATCAGCACGGTGCTCTCCGTCCCCGGCGAGCGCCCCCGCGACCGCGCCTCCGAGGTCCTCGCCGAGCTGCGGGTGCAGCTGCTCGGCCACCTGGGCGTCGACGCCCACCACCCCGCGGCCCGCTGACCCCGGCCGTCCCACCCGCCGGGCCCGACGACGGTCGCGCGCCGCACGGCACCCTCCGCCCCACCACGAAAGGCCCCACCATGCCGCTTCCCCCGCGTTCCGCCCGCACGGTCCCCGTCCTCACCGCCGTTCTCGCCCTGACCCTGACCGGGTGCATGGCGGGAGAGGGCTCCGGCGAGGCCGAAGCCGGCGGCGACGACACCGTCGTGGTCGACTGGGCCACCTACAACCCGCTCTCCGTCGTCATCAAGGAGAAGGGCTGGCTCGAGGACGCCTTCGCCGAGGAGGGCACCACGGTCGAGTGGGTGCAGTCCGCGGGGTCGAACAAGGCGAACGAGGCGCTGCGCGCGGAGGCCGTCGACATCGGCTCGACCGCCGGCTCCGCGGCGCTGCTGGCGCGCAGCAACGGGACCCCGATCAAGGTCGTCGACCTCTACTCGCAGCCGGAGTGGTCCGCGCTCGTCACCACCCCGGGCACGGGGGTGGAGTCCGTGGCCGACCTCGAGGGCCGCACCGTGGCGGCCACCAAGGGCACCGACCCCTACTTCTTCCTGCTCCAGGCCCTCGAGCAGGGCGGCGTGGACCCGGCGGACGTCACGATCCAGAACCTCCAGCACGCCGACGGCCGCTCGGCCCTGGAGAACGGCCAGGTGGACGCCTGGTCCGGGCTGGACCCCATCATGGCGGCCGCGGAGGAGAACGGTGCCGAGCTGTTCTACCGCAACGTGGACTTCAACACCTACGGCTTCCTCAACGCGCACGAGAACTTCCTCGAGGAGCGGCCCGAGGCGGCACAGACCGTGGTGGACGTCTACGCCTACGCCCGGGAGTGGGCCCTGACCCACCCCGACGAGACCGCGCAGCTGCTCGCCGACGCGGCCGGGATCGAGCTCTCCGTGGCCGAGAAGGTGCTCGAGCGGACCAACCTGGACATCGACCACGTGCCCGGCGAGGAGCAGCTGGCGGTCCTCGGGAAGGTCGGGCCGATCTTCGTGGACTCCGGCGACGTGAACAGCCAGGAGGTCATCGACGAGGCCCTCGCGAGCCTCGTGGAGAGCACCTACGCCGAGAACGCCGACGCGGAGCGCGTGGCCGGGGCCCTCGGGGGCGGGCAGTGACGACGCCGCTCGCCCCCGCCGGGGACGCCGTCCGCACCGGAGACGCCGGCGGGGCACCCGCCCCCGTCGCGGCGCCCCGCCGGCGGCCCCTGCTCCGCGCCGTGCTGGGCCTGCTCCTGCCCCTCGTGCTGCTGGTGCTGTGGCACGTGCTCTCCACCACCGGGGTCTTCAGCGCCGTCCAGCTGCCCGCGCCGCTGACGGTCCTGGAGGCCGGTGCCGACCTGCTGTCCCGGGGCGAGCTGTGGACGCACGTGGGCATCTCCACCCAGCGGGTGCTGACCGGGTTCCTGCTCGGCGCCGGGCTGGGCCTCGCCGCGGGCTCCTTCATCGGCCTCTCCCGCTGGGGCTCCGCGCTGGTGGGCCCCACGATCGGGGCCTTCCGCGCGGTGCCCTCGCTGGCGTGGGTGCCGCTGCTGCTGCTGTGGATCGGTCTCGGCGAGGACTCCAAGGTGACGCTGGTGGCCATCGGCGCGTTCTTCCCCGTCTACACGACCGTCTCGGCCGCCCTGCAGCACGTGGACCGCCACCTGCTCGAGGCGGCCCGGGCCTTCGGGGTGCACGGGCTGCGCCTGCTCACCACGGTGCAGCTGCCGGCGGTCATGCCCTCGGTGATCTCGGGCCTGCGCCTGGCCCTGGCCCAGGCGTGGCTGTTCCTGGTGGCCGCCGAGCTCCTGGGCGCCTCCATGGGGCTGGGCTTCCTGCTGACCGACTCGCAGAACAACGGCCGCACCGACCGCCTCCTGCTGGCGATCGTCCTGCTGGCCGTGCTCGGCAAGCTCTCGGACGCGCTGCTCGGCGTGTTCGAGAAGTGGGCGGTCAAGAAATGGGCCTGACACACGTGCCTGCCACAGTGGGCACGACCGTACAGGCAGGAGCTGCGCGCGCAGGAGCGGCGCAGCAGGCAATGGTGCAGCCCGGAAAGGACCGCAGCACGTGAGCCCCAGCTGGAGCGACCCGCTCTCCCCCACCCCGAACCCCGCCCTGGTCTCCGACGCCGCCCGCATCGCGTTCTGGGAAGGACAGGCCTCCCGGCTGGACTGGGCCGAGCCGTGGCGCACCGCGCACCGCTTCGACCCGCCCCGGCGGATCGGCCAGGACGAGGACGGCGTCCCCACCTGGTCGGTCCCGGAGCTCGCGTGGTTCGAGGGCGGGAAGCTCAACGTGGCGCACAACTGCGTGGACCGCCACGTCGAGGCCGGGCGCGGCGCCCACGTCGCCCTCTACTTCGAGGGGGAACCCGGCGACCGCCTGGTCTACACCTACGCGGACCTGCAGCGGGAGGTCTCCCGGGCGGCCAACGCCCTGCTCGCCCTGGGCGTGGAGCAGGGCGACCGCGTGGTGATCTACCTGCCGGTCATCCCGGAGACCGTCGTCATCACCCTGGCGTGCGCCCGGATCGGCGCCGTGCACTCGCTGGTCTTCGGCGGGTTCTCCGCCGAGGCGCTGCGCTTCCGCGTCGAGGACACCGGGGCCAAGGTCCTCGTGACCACGGACGGGCAGCACCGGCGCGGGACCGTGGTGCCCGTCAAGGCCCTCGCGGACGAGGCGTGCGGCGGGGACAACGCGATCGAGCACGTCGTCGTGGTGCGCCGCACCTCGCGACCGGGCCGCACCGACCTCCCGCGCGGGACCCGCGGGGTGCACTCCAAGGAGGAGGACGCGGTCCCGTGGACGCGCGGGCGGGACGTGTGGTGGCACGAGCTGGTGGCCGACCAGCCCGACGTGCACGTGGCCGAGGCCTTCGACGCCGAGACGCCGCTGTTCATCATCTACACGTCCGGGACCACGGGCCGGCCGAAGGGCCTGGTGCACACCATGGGCGGCTACCTGGTGCAGGCCGCCTACACGCACGCCCTGCTGTTCGACCTGCTGCCCGACGTCGAGGACGAGCACGGCGTGCTGCGCCCGGACGAGCTGTCCACGGTCAACGACCCCGCGAAGGTGGACGCGACCGTGCACTGGTGCACCGCCGACCTCGCCTGGGTCACCGCCCACACCTACGAGATCTACGGCCCCCTGGTGAACGGCGTGTCCGAGGTCATCTACGAGGGCACGCCGAACACCCCGCACTGGGGCCGGCACTTCGAGGTCGTCGAGCGCTACGGCGTCACCACCTACTACACGGCGCCCACCCTGGTCCGCTCGCTCATGGGGGCGTTCCCGCGGGGCGTCCCGCCGATCTACAACCTCAACTCGATCCGGCTGCTCGGCTCCGTGGGCGAGTCGATCAACCCGGAGGCCTGGCGCTGGCTGCGCGCCCAGCTGGGCCGCGACGAGGTCCCCGTCGTGGACACGTGGTGGCAGTCCGAGACCGGCTCCACCGTGATGTCCCCCCGCCCGCACGACCCCCAGTTCGCGCCCCCGGGCACGTTCGACGCCGGGGACCCGCGCACCGCGCCCAAGCCCGGCTGCGCCACGCGCGCGCTCCCGGGGCTCTCCACGCGCGTGGTCGACGAGGCCGGCAGGACCGTCCCGCCCGGGGTGCAGGGCTTCGTCGTCGTCGACCGGACCGGCCCGTCGATGGCCCGCACGGTGTGGGGCGATCCGCAGCGCTACCTCTCCTCCTACTGGCAGGCCTACGCCGAGCAGGGCTGGTTCCTGGCCGGGGACGGCGCCCGCTACGACGACGAGGGCGACATCTACATCCTGGGCCGGGTCGACGACGTCATCAACGTCTCCGGGCACCGGCTGTCGACCATCGAGATCGAGTCGGCCCTCGTCACCCACCCGTGGGTCGTGGAGGCCGGTGCCGCGCCCGTGCGCGACGAGCTGACCGGGCACGCGGTGCTCGCCTACGTCGTGCTGACCTCCGAGGCCGCGCGGGTGCCGGAGGACGAGCTCGCGGCGGCGCTGCGGGAGCACGTGGCGCACGAGATCGGCCCGATCGCCAGGCCCCGGGCCGTCGTGGCGGTCCCGGACCTGCCGAAGACCCGCTCGGGGAAGATCACCCGGCGCCTGCTCGCGCAGCTGTGGGAGGGCGAGCCGCTCGGCGACCGCTCCTCCCTGCAGAACGAGGAGGCGCTCGAGCACATCGCCGAGGTGCTGGCCGCCCGCGGCTGAGCCGTTCCGCCCGTGCGGCGGGCCGGCGCCCGCTCGGCGCGGGTGCTCCGCCCCCGCGCCGTCAACCCGTGTGACCCCAGATTGAGAGTTGTGACCCGCCCCGTGACGAACTTCTAGGATGAACACCGTGAGCTCCTCCCCCACGACCCCCGCCACGGCCCCCCGCCCCGCGCCGAGCCGGCGGCGCCCCCTGCCGGAGCTGCCCCGGATCGCGGTCCCGGCGGCGCTGCCCGAGCTGTCGACCACCGATCTCAAGCTGGGGATGGCCGGGTCCGGCGCCGTGTTCTCCGGCTACGTGCTGGTGCACATGCTCGGGAACCTCAAGGTCTACCAGGGCGCGGAGAAGTTCGACGCCTACGCCGAGTTCCTCCGCACCGCCGGCGCCCCCGTGCTCCCGCGCGGGACCGTGCTGTGGACGGCACGGGGCGTCCTGAGCGCGTGCCTGGTCGTCCACGTCGGCGCCGCGGGGGTGCTCACCGCCCGCGCGTGGCGGGCCAACGGCACGCTCCTGGCGCGGGGGCCCCGGCGCCCGCGCGGACGGCGCCGCTCCCCGTGGGAGGTGCTCCGGCGCTCGATGCGAAGCACCGGCGGCGTGCTGGGGCTGTTCACCGCCTTCCACGTCCTGGACCTGACCCTGGGGGCCCGCCCCGCCGCCGCCCGGGACTTCGCGCACGGGAGCGCCTACGCCAACCTGGTCGCGAGCCTGTCCCGCCCGCCCGTGGCGCTCGCGTACGCCGTGTCGATGGCCGCGCTGGCCGCGCACCTGGTGCACGGCATCCCGGAGATCGCCAACGACGTCGGCGTGGGCTGCGACCGGCGCTTCCAGCGGCGGCTGCGGATCGCCGCCAACGCCTTCGGCGCCGTGGTGGCGGCCGGCAACACCACGATCCCGGTGGCCGTGCTGACCCGCGCGGTCCGCTGATCCCCTCCCCGAGACGACAAGGACCTGAGCGAGTGAGCACCTTCTCCCTGACCGTGGACGTGTGGCGCCAGCCCTCCCCGGACGATCCCGGGGGCTTCACGACCTACGACGTCCCGGACGCCGGCCCGGACATGACCGTGCTGGAGCTGCTCGACCGGATCAACGCGCAGCTGGAGGCCGCCGGCGAGGAGCCCGTCGCCTTCGACGACGGCTGCCGCGAGGGCGTGTGCGGCAAGTGCGGGGTCACGGTCGACGGCGTGGCGCACGGGCCGGAGCGCAACGCGGCCAGCTGCATGCAGCACCTGGGCGCCTACCGCGACGGGGACCGCGTGCGGATCGAGCCGCTGCGCGCGGCGTCGCTGCCCGTGAAGCAGGACCTCTCCGTGGACAAGAAGGCCCTGCGCCGGGTGGCCAAGGCGGGCAAGTTCCCCGTGGCCATGAAGGCACTGGCCAACGGCGGCTGCATCAGCTGCGGGGCGTGCATCTCCTCCTGCCCCAACGGCTCGGGGCAGCTGTTCGTGGGCACGATGCTGCGGGAGCTGCCGCCGCTGGCCAAGAACGACGACGAGCGCCGCGACCGCTCCGCGAAGGTGCTCGCGGCGGCGGAGGACGAGTTCGGCCCGTGCTCCCTGCTGGGCGACTGCGTCGAGGTCTGCCCGGCCGGGCTGCCGGTCGAGAACCTCTCGGCGGTGGCGCGGGAGAACCTGCGCAACCGGTTCCCCCGGCGGGCGCCGGAGGGCGGCTGACGTATCCGGGCGCGTCTTGTCGCCCCCGTGACCGACTGCTACGTTTTCCCCCACAGTCCGACGAGGCGTGAGGTGGAGCACATGAGCGAGCGGTCCGAGGGCGTCGTCCCTGAGCAAGGCGAGTTCGACCACGGGACGGGAGAGCGCGAGCCCGTCCGCGCCCCGGGACGTACCTGGCTCTACCGGGGGTTGGGGCTGGTGCTGGCCCTGCTCGTGTGGTTCCTGCTGGGCGGTGCCGACGTCTCCGCGGACGCCCGCGTGGTCGGCGCGGTCGCCGCCCTCATGGCGGTGTGGTGGATGACCGAGGCGGTGCCCCTGTCCATCACCTCGCTGCTGCCGATCGTGCTGTTCCCGGTGCTGACCGCGCTCACCGTGGCGGAGACCACGGCGCCCTACGCCAACCCCATCGTGTTCCTGTTCCTCGGCGGGTTCCTCATCGCCATCGCCATGCAGAAGTGGAACCTGCACCGGCGCATCGCCCTGCTGACCCTGCGGCGGGTCGGCACCCACCCCCGGCAGATCATCCTGGGGCTGATGATCTCCACCGCGTTCCTGTCCATGTGGGTCTCCAACACCGCCACCACCTTGATGATGCTGCCCATCGGGCTGTCCGTGCTGACCCTGGTGGTGGAGAACAGCCGCCACGCCGGCACGCGCGCCGAGACGGAGTCGATGGGCGAGGACATCCGCTCGGGCAGGGCGATCAGCGACGTGATCGAGGACCAGGACGTGCGCCTGTTCGGGGTGGCCCTGGTCCTGTCGATCGCCTGGGCCGCCACCATCGGCGGGCTGGGCACCCTGTTGGGCTCCCCGCCCAACGCCATCGTGGCCGGCTACATCAGCGAGGAGCTGGGCCGCACCGTGGGCTTCGCCCAGTGGATGATGCTCGGGGTCCCGATCGTGGTCGTGTTCATCGGCATCGCATGGCTGCTGCTCACCCGGGTGATCTTCCGCTTCCACCTGGACGAGGTGCCCGGCGGACGGCAGCTGATCAACGAGGAGATCGCCTCCCTGGGTCCGATGAGCCAGGGCGAGAAGACCGTGCTGGCCGTGTTCGTCACCGCGGCGTTCTTCTGGATCGTGCCCGGGCTGCTCTCCGGGATCGGCACCATCGGCGAGCAGCTGCCCTGGCTGGATCTCTTCGACGACACCGTGGTCGCGATCGGCGCCGGGGTGCTGCTGTTCCTGCTGCCCGGGGACAAGCAGGGCAACATGACCCTGGAGTGGAAGGACGCCGAGGAGGGCCTGCCCTGGGGGGTGCTGCTGCTCTTCGGCGGCGGCCTGTCCCTGGCCGCGGCCGTGGCCGGCACCGGGCTCGACGCCTGGTTCGGCGAGCAGGTCACCGGTCTCGGGGCGCTGCCGATCGTGCTGCTGCTGGCCGCGGTGGTGACCATCGTGCTGCTGCTGACCGAGATCACCTCCAACACCGCCACCGCCGCGACCTTCATCCCGATCCTGGGCGGAGTGGCCGTGGGCATCGGGGTGGACCCGATGACCCTGCTGATCCCCGCGGCCCTGGCCGCCACCTGCGCCTTCATGCTCCCGGTCGGCACCCCGCCCAACGCGATCGTCTTCGCCACCGGCCAGGTCAAGATCGCCGAGATGGTCCGCGGCGGCATCGTGCTCAACATCGTCGGCGTCATCCTCATCACCATGTTCACCGTCCTCATCGGCCCCTTCGCCCTCGGCCTGGTCATCTGACCCGCACGTGCAGGGCCCCGGTCGCCCCGCGACCGGGGCCCTGCACGACATCCGGCACCGCCCGACCCGGCCGGCGGGCGGCCCACCGCCCTACGGCGCGGTGGTGCAGCGGGCCAGCACGGCCTGCGTGAACTCCTCGGTGCTCGCCGTCCCCCCGAGATCCCCGGTGCGGGTGCCGTCGGCCAGGGCCTGCCCGAAGGCGGACTCCAGGTGCCGGGCCGCCCCGCCCTCCCCGAGGTGGTCGAGCATCATGGCGGCGGCCCACATCGTGCCCACGGGATTGGCGACGCCCTGCCCGGCGATGTCGGGGGCGGAGCCGTGCACCGGTTCGAACATGGACGGGTGGTCCTTCTCCGGGTTCAGGTTGGCGCTGGGCGCCACGCCGATGGAGCCGGCGGCACCGGCGGCGAGGTCGGAGAGGATGTCGCCGAAGAGGTTGGAGGCCACGACGACGTCGAGGCTCCGGGGCTTGAGCACCATCCGGGCGGCCAGCGCGTCGATGAGCACCCTCTCGACCGTCACGCCCGGGTACTCGGCGACCGTGGTCTCCACGACCTCGTCCCAGAAGGGCATGGTGTGGATGATCCCGTTGGACTTCGTGGCCGAGACGAGCCGGCCGGAACGCTGCCGGGCCAGCTCGGCCGCGTAGCGGGCGATCCGGGTCACTCCCGTCCGGGTGAACACGGACTCCTGGACGGCCATCTCCTCGGGGCGGCCGCGGTAGAGCCGGCCGCCGATCTCGGAGTACTCCCCCTCGATGTTCTCCCGGACCACGACGAGGTCCAGCTCGTCCAGCCCGCGCAGCGGCGAGGTGACGCCGGGCAGGATCCGGATCGGCCGGAGGTTGACGTACTGGTGGAACTCCCTGCGGATCGGGATCAGCAGGCCCCACAGGGTCACGTCGTCGGGGATGTCCGGGGCGCCGACCGCGCCGAGCAGGACGGCGTCGCCGGAGGACAGCTGCCCGATGCCGTCGACCGGCATCATCCGCCCGTGCGCCCGGTAGTGGTCGGACCCCCAGTCCCGTTCGCGCCAGCGCACCGTGAAGCCGTGCGCGTCCGCCAGGGCGTCGACGCAGCGCAGCGCGGCCGGCATGACCTCCTGGCCGATGCCGTCGCCGGCGATGACGTCGATGGTGTACTGCCGTGTGCCGGTCACAGGGAACCTCCGCAGCGTCGTCCGGACCGCGGAGGCGGGCGCGCTCCGCGACTGGTGCCGAGCATAGTCCGGCGGGACGGGCCGTGGCTCCCGGCTGGCGCTCCGGCCCCCGGGGCCCCAGAATGGAGGGCAGCCATCCCGAGCGGCCGAGAGACCTGGATCGACGACGCCGCAGCAACCGTGGTCGACGTCGCAGACCGCACGGTGCTACCGCCAGGACCGATGGAGCAGCGCACTCCCGGGCCGTTCGCCGGGACGCCTCTCCGCACGGGACCGACCAGCGGCACCACTCGCACGAGGAGTCCACCCATGGCCGACCACCAGTTCGGGTTCCGCACCCGCGCCCTGCACGCCGGGGGCACCCCCGACGCCGAGCACGGCGCCCGGGCGGTCCCGATCTACCAGACCAGCTCGTTCGTCTTCAAGGACGCCGACGACGCCGCCAACCTCTTCGCCCTGCAGAAGTACGGCAACATCTACTCCCGGATCGGCAATCCCACCGTCGCGGCGTTCGAGGAGCGCGTCGCGTCCCTGGAGGGCGGCATCGGCGCCGTGGCCACGGCCTCCGGGATGGCCGCCGAGTTCCTGACCTTCGCGGCGCTCGCCCAGGCCGGCGACCACATCGTGGCGGCCGGGCAGCTCTACGGCGGGACCGTCACCCAGCTGGACGTCACGCTGCGCCGCTTCGGGATCGAGACCACGTTCGTGCACGGCACCGACCCGGCGGACTACCGGGCGGCGCTGCGGCCGGGCACCAAGGCCGTCTACACCGAGGTCGTCGCGAACCCCTCCGGGGAGGTCGCCGACCTCGAGGGCCTCGCGGCGGTGGCCCACGCGGCCGGCGTGCCGCTGGTGGTCGACGCCACGATGACCCCGCCGTACCTGATCCGCCCGATGGAGCACGGCGCGGACATCGTGATCCACTCGGCCACCAAGTTCCTGGGCGGCCACGGCACCACGCTGGGGGGCGTCGTCGTCGAGTCCGGGCGCTTCGACTGGGGCAACGGGAACTTCCCGTCCATGACCGAGCCCGTGCCCTCGTACAACAACGTCTCCTGGTGGGGGAACTTCGGCGAGTACGGATTCCTCACCAAGCTGCGCTCGGAGCAGCTGCGGGACATCGGCCCGTCCCTGTCCCCGCAGTCCGCGTGGAACCTGCTGCAGGGGGTCGAGACGCTGCCGCAGCGGATGGACGCCCACCTGGTCAACGCGAAGGCCGTGGCGCAGTGGCTGGCGGAGGACCCGCGGATCTCCTACGTGCACTACGCGGGCCTGCCCACCCACCCCCACTTCGAGCGGGCCCGGAAGTACCTGCCGCTGGGCGTGGGCTCCGTCTTCTCGTTCGGCGTGGCGGCCACCGGCGAGCTGACGGGGCGGCAGGTCGGCGTGCGGTTCATCGAGAACCTGCAGCTGGCCAGCCACCTCGCCAACATCGGCGACGCCCGCACGCTGGTGCTGCACCCGGCCTCCACCACGCACCAGCAGCTCAGCCCCGAGCAGCTGGAGGTGGGCGGGGTCGCCGAGGACCTCGTGCGCATCTCCGTGGGCCTCGAGGACACCGAGGACATCCTCTGGGACCTCGACCAGGCCCTGACCGCGGCGACCGGGCGCTCGCGCGAGGCCGCCGCAGCGGCCGCCGAGCCCGGCACCGAGGCCACCGACGTCACCACCGAAGGAGCGCTCCGATGAGCACCGAGACCCGCACGTGGACCGGCCCCTCCGCCCCGGAGCGGCTGGACATCCTGCGCCGCACCGAGTCGATCGCGATCGTGGGGGCCTCCGACAAGCCCTCCCGCGCGTCCTACTTCGTGGCGACCTACCTGCAGTCCTCCTCCCCGTACCGGGTGTACTTCATCAACCCGGTGCTGGACGAGATCCTGGGGCAGCCGGTCTACCCGTCCCTGGCGGAGCTGCCGGAGACCCCGGACCTCGTGGACGTCTTCCGCAAGGACGGGGACCTGCCGGACGTGGCCCGGGACGCCGTCGACGTCGGCGCGAGGACCCTGTGGCTGCAGCTGGGCTCCTGGAACGAGG
>JAPSHS010000145.1 GCA_031179495.1 Kocuria sp.
CCGCCCTCGGCACGCTGTGCGCCGGAGCCGTGACGCTCGGCTCGGCCCTGTGCGGCCTCGCCATGGGCGCGGCCGCCTCGTGGCGGGGGCGCCAGGTCGGGCTCGCCCTGCTCACCCTCGCCAACCCCGTGGCGGTCTGGTGGCTCGTCCGGCTGCTCCCCGGGGGCTCCGCCGCGCCCGACGCCGACGCCGCCCGGCTCGCTCTCCCGTGCCTGCTCGCCGGCCTGGTCCTGCCGCAGATGGGGGTGGTCTGCCGGCTGCGCTGGTGGTCGCTGCTCGAGCGGGACGCCCGGCCGGACCTCTTCGACACGGCGCTGCGCCACGAGAGCGTGATGGACTCCCTCGCCACGGTCCTGGCCGCCGCGATCACCGGTCTCGTGGTCGTGACGCTCGGGCCGGCCGCCGTGCTGGCGCTCGCGGCGGCCCTCACGCTCGCGGGCACCACGGTGTTCCTGCTGCACTGCTCCGCGCGGCTGCCGCGCCGGGCCCTGCACTTCCACGACCCCGCCCCGTCCGGGCTCACCCGGGCCGCGCGCCGCCGCCGGCGCCGGACCACACAGCTGCGGCTGCTCCCCGTGGTGGGCATGGGCGCCCTGGGAGCGCTGCTCGGCTCCATCCTGGGCGCCGTCGTCGTCTTCGCGACCTCCGTGGACTCGGTGGTGTCGGTCAGCTGGCTCTACGCCGTCACGGGACTGACCTCGGCGGGGGCGGCGGTGCTGGCCTCCGCCCGCACGGAGGAGCTGCGGCTCTGGAACCGCTGGGTGGGCGCGTCCGCCGCAGCGGTGCTCGCCTCGATGCTCCTGACTCTCCCGGACGACTCCGTGGGCATGGTGCTGGCCCTGGCGATGGCCGGGCTGACCACCGGTCCCAGCCTCGTGGCGGTCTACGAGATCGCTCGGCTGGTGGCGCCCAGCTCCCGGGTCACGGCGCTCACCACGGTGATGACCGCCGCGATGAGCGTGGGGCTCACGGTGGGCCTCGTCCTCTCCGGATGGTTCGGGGAGTCGTGGGGCTACCGGAGCGCGGCCCTCGTGCCCGTCGGCTCCGCGGCCCTCCTGCTGGCCACCGCCCTGGGCTTCGTCCACCGCTGGCGGCGCACCGCCCTCGACGAGGCCTGAGCCCCGCCGGGCCCGGCGCCGGGCCCGGCGGGACGGCGGGCGGCTCAGTGACCGCGGTCGATCCACTCCTGCAGGTGCGGGGCCTCGGCCCCGATCGTGGTGGGGTCCCCGTGGCCGGTGAGCACCTCCGTGGCCGGCGGCAGGGTGAGCAGCCGGTCACGGATGGAGTCGACGATCGTGGGGAAGTCCGAGTACGAGCGGCCCGTGGCCCCGGGCCCGCCGGCGAAGAGGGTGTCCCCGGAGAACAGGATCCCGGACCCGCCCAGGTCCGGGGCGGAGAAGCACACCGAGCCCGGGGAGTGCCCGGGGGTGTGCAGCACGGTCAGGGTGACCGCGCCCACGGTGAACTCGTCCCCGTCGGCCAGCTCTGCGTCGAAGGCGGTGTGCGGGTAGACCTGCTCCCACAGCATCGTGTCGGCCGGGTGGAGGTGGATGTCCCCGCCGACCTGGCCGGCGACCTCCTTCACGGAGCGGATGTGGTCGTCGTGGGCGTGGGTGAGCAGGATCGCCACCACGTCCCGTCCGGCGACGGCCTCGACGACCTTCTGCGGGTCGTGGGCGGGGTCGAGGACCACGCACTGCTCGTCGTCGCCGACGATCCAGACGTTGTTCTCCACCTCCCAGGTGCCCCCGTCCAGGGAGAACGTCCCCGCGGTGACCAGCCGCTCCACCCGCACCGGGCCGGCGGCCCGCCGGGTCGGCACGGCCCCGTGGTCGTGCGGGAACTGCCGCTGTCCGGCGGGAAGGGCGTCCCCGTCGTGGGCCGCCGCGGCCGGGTCGGGCACAGGTCCCTCGCCGGGGGAGCCGGGCATGGAGCCGGGGGCGCTCATCGGGTGGCCCCGGCGGCGGGGGCGATCTCCACGACGGAGCGCAGGACCTTGCCGGTCCGCATCTTCTCGAAGGCCGGCTCCACCTCGTCGATGCCGATGCGCTCGGACACGAACCCGTCGAGGTCCAGCCGGCCCAGCCGGTACTGGTCCACCAGCATCGGGAAGTCCCGGGAGGGAAGGGTGTCGCCGTACCAGGCGGACCGGATCGACCCGCCGCGGCCGAAGACCTCGTCCAGCGGGATCTCCCAGGTGGTGCCCGGGGCCGGGACCCCCACCAGGACCATCCGCCCGGCCAGGTCACGGGCCTCGAACGCCTGCTTGAAGGTCGGGGCGATGCCCACCGCGTCGATCACCAGGTCGGCGCCGTGCCCGCCGGTGAGCTCGCGGATCGTCTCGACGGGGTCGGCCTGCTTGCTGTTGACCGTGTGGGTGGCCCCGAACCGCCGGGCGGTGGCGAGCTTCTCGTCGTCGAGGTCCACCGCGATGATCGTCGTGGCGCCCGCGAGCTGGGCCCCGGCGATCGCGGCGGTGCCGACCCCGCCGCAGCCGATCACGGCCACGGACTCCCCGCGCTTCAGGTCGCCGGTGTTGAGCACGGCGCCGATGCCGGCCATCACGCCGCAGCCGAGCAGGCCCACGGCCGCGTACTGCTCCGGGGCCAGCTCACCGTCGATCCTGGTGCACTGCCCGGCCGCGACCAGGGTCTTCTCGGCGAAGGCGCCGATGCCCAGGGCCGGGGACAGCGGGGTGCCGTCCTCGAGCGTCATCTTCTGGGTGGCGTTGTGGGTGGCGAAGCAGTACCAGGGCTCGCCCTTGCGGCACGCCCGGCACTGCCCGCACACGGCGCGCCAGTTCAGGATCACGGTGTCACCCACCGCAACCTCGGTCACGCCCTCGCCGATGGCGGCGACGGTGCCGGTGGCCTCGTGGCCCAGCAGGTACGGGAAGTCCTCGCCGACCTCTCCGGCCTGGTAGTGCTGGTCGGTCTGGCACACCCCGCAGGTGAGCACGTCCACCAGCGCCTCCCCGGGTCCGGGGTCGGGCACCAGGATCGTCTCCAGGGTGGCGGGGGCGTTCTTCGCCGTGACGACGACGGCTCTGACCTCGTGCATGGGGAACGGTCCTTTCTGCGGACGACGTGGCGGTTCCGGTCCGGAACTCCGCTCCCCAGTCTAGGGAAGGGCGGCAGAGCCGCGCCGGGGCAGCGGGCCCGAACGGGGTGCGCTCACCCCGGGAACGCCGCAGCGGCGAACCCGTGGACCAGTGCCACGGATTCGCCGCTGCGGTGCCCGCCGAGCTCGACGGGCGCTGCTCGTCCGGGGGCGGACGCGACCGGCCGTCCTAGCTCTTGGAGTCGTCGGAGGAGTAGTCGATGTGCTCGTGCTCCAGGCGCAGCTTGCGGCCCTGGTCGATGAGCTTCTCCTCCTTCTTCTCCTTCTTCTCGACCTGGCGGGTGTCCCGCGGCGGGAGCTGGATGGTCTCCTCGGCCTTGATCCCGCCCTGGAGCTCACGGGCGCGCTCCACCTCGGCGTCGATCTCCGCGCCCAGCAGCAGGACGTTGTTGATGATCCAGATGCCGAGCAGCAGGGCGATCACGGAGCCGATGATGCCGTAGGTCGCGTTGTAGGAGGAGAAGTTGCTGACGTAGAAGGAGAACAGCGCCACCGCGATGGCCGCCACGAACAGGGCGACGAGTGAGCCGAGGCTGATCCAGCGGAACTTCGGCTGCTCGACGTTCGGGGTGAAGTAGTACAGGATCGCCAGCAGCAGCACGGCCAGGGCGATGACGGCCGGCCACTTGGCGATGTTCCACACCATCACGGCGGTGTCACCGAGTCCGATGACGTCGCCCAGGGCCCGGGCGATGTCGCCGGAGACGACGAGGGCGACCAGGATGACGGCCACGATGAGCACCAGCACGAGGGTGACCAGCAGGTTCATGGGCCGCAGCTTCCAGATCGGGCGGCCCTCCTCGACCTCGTAGATCCGGTTCATGGCCCGGCCGAACGCGCCGGTGTAGCCGGAGGCCGTCCACAGGGCGCCGAGGATACCGGTGA
>JAPSHS010000146.1 GCA_031179495.1 Kocuria sp.
TGGCCGCCGCAGCCCAGCACCTGACCCCCGTGACCCTCGAGCTGGGCGGGAAGTCCCCGGCCTGGGTGGACGGCTCCACCGACCTGCGGGCCGCCGCGCGGCGGATCGTGTGGGGGAAGTTCCTCAATGCGGGCCAGACCTGCGTGGCCCCGGACCACGTGCTCGGCACCCCCGGGACGCTCGCGGCCCTCGAGCCCGAGCTCGTGCGTGCGGTGGCGGAGCTCTACGGGAAGGACCCGCGCCGCAGCGACTCGTACGGGCGGATCGTCACCGAGCGCCACCTCGAGCGGCTCACCGGTCTCCTGGCGCAGGTCCCCGCCGGGGACGTCGTCTGCGGCGGCCGCGCCGAGCCGGGGGAGCGCTACCTGGCGCCCACGGTCGTGCGCTCGGCGCCGGACGGCCCGCTCATGGCCGAGGAGATCTTCGGGCCGATCCTGCCGCTCGTGCCGGTGCGCTCGGCCGAGCACGCGGTGGAGCTCATCCGCTCCCGGGACAAGCCCCTGGCGCTCTACGTGTTCTCCGAGGACAAGGCGGTCAAGGAGCTGTTCCGCCGGGGCACCTCCTCCGGCGGACTGGCCTTCAACGCCCCGCTGCTGCAGCTGTCCACTCCCGGGCTGCCCTTCGGCGGGGTGGGGGAGAGCGGCACAGGCGCCTACCACGGGAAGTTCTCGTTCACCACGTTCTCCCACGCGCGGGCGGTCCTGGACAAGCCGCTCGCCCCCGACACCCTGCGGCTGGTCTATCCGCCCTACCGGGGCCTGCGGGCCCGGCTCGCCGCCGCGGCGCTCGGCCGGCGCCGGACCCGCCGCCGACACGCCGTGACCGAAACTTAATTCCGTCCACCGGCCGCGGCTCCCGGGAAGCGCACAGCCTGTGCATAGCGGGGCCCCGGCGGCGGAATTCCGCGACCCCCTGAGCAGGCCCCTGTGGATGGCCGGGGCCCGTCCTGGGGATAGCGAGAGAGGAGCTGTGGACAACCCTCACCACTGCATCTAGGGGTCGCTTCCCCTTCCTGCCACTAGATGTAGTATTGAAATCAGCCAGCCGGAGAGACCCCTTCACCGCCGCAGAGCCTGCGGAGACACCGGATCTCCCCCGAAGACCACCCGAACGACCAAGGGGAACAGCGATGTCCGTGACCGTGTACAGCAAGCCGTCCTGTGTCCAGTGCAATGCCACCTACCGGGCCCTGACCAAGAAGGGCATCGAGTACGACGTCGTCGACGTCACCGAGGACGAGGCCGCCCTGGCCCACGTCCTGGCCCTGGGCTACCAGCAGGTCCCGGTCGTCGAGACCTCCACCGAGCACTGGTCCGGCTACCGCCCGGACAAGATCTCCTCCCTGGCCGTCCTGCTCTCGGCCTGAGGGCCGGTACGCCGCCCGCTTCCCCGCGGCGATCCGGACCCGGCCCCCGGAGCAGGACCACCGGCCACCGACCCACCCCGGAGCGCGGAAGCACCATGAGCACGCAACACCCCGGCACCGTTCTGCAGGGCCACGGAGGCGCCCCCGCGGCGTCGGAGCCCCGCGTCCCCCTGGTCGTCTACTTCTCCTCGGTCTCCAACAACACGCACCGCTTCGTCGAGAAGCTCGACGCCCGCGCGGTGCGCCTTCCTCTTCTGACCGGGGAGGAGCCCCCCGAGATGACCGAGCCCTTCGTGCTGGTCGCCCCGACCTACGGGCGGCCCAACGGCAGCGGGGCCGTTCCGCCCCAGGTCGTGAAGTTCCTCAACCGGGAGGCCAACCGGCGGCTGCTGCGCGGTGTCATCGGCGCCGGCAACACCAACTTCGGGTCGACGTTCTGCCTGGCCGCGGACAGGATCGCGGCCAAGTGCGACGTCCCCGTCCTCTACAAGTTCGAACTCATGGGCACCCCCGAGGATGTCCGCAAGGTAAACCAAGGATTGGATCAGTTTTGGCGACAATTTCCGCAGCCCCGGGCCTGAGCGTCGAGCCCGGCCACGAGGACAAGCGCGTTCCGGAGAAGTACCGGGGCCTGGGCTACCACGAGCTCAACGCCCTGCTGAACCTCTACGACGCGGACGGCAACATCCAGTTCGACGCCGACCGTCAGGCCGCGCGGCAGTACTTCCTGCAGCACGTGAACAACAACACCGTCTTCTTCCACGACCTCGAGGAGAAGCTCGACTACCTGGTCTCGCACCAGTACTACGAGCCCGAGGTCCTGGCGAAGTACAGCATGGACTTCATCAAGGAGCTCTCCAAGCGCGCCTACGCCCAGAAGTTCCGCTTCGAGACCTTCCTGGGCGCGTTCAAGTTCTACACGTCCTACACGCTGAAGACCTTCGACGGGCAGCGCTACCTCGAGCGCTTCGAGGACCGCGTGGTCATGGTCTCCCTGTATCTCGCCGACGGCGACGAGACCCTCGCCGCCCAGCTCGTCGACGAGATCATCTCCGGGCGCTTCCAGCCGGCCACCCCCACGTTCCTCAACGCGGGCAAGCAGCAGCGCGGCGAGCTCGTCTCCTGCTTCCTGCTCCGCATCGAGGACAACATGGAGTCCATCGGGCGGTCGATCAACTCCGCGCTGCAGCTGTCCAAGCGCGGCGGCGGCGTGGCGTTCGCGCTGACCAACATCCGTGAGGCCGGGGCCCCGATCAAGAAGATCGAGAACCAGTCCTCCGGCATCATCCCCATCATGAAGCTGCTGGAGGACTCGTTCTCCTACGCCAACCAGCTGGGGGCGCGCCAGGGCGCGGGCGCGGTGTACCTGCACGCCCACCACCCGGACATCTACAGCTTCCTCGACACCAAGCGGGAGAACGCGGACGAGAAGATCCGGATCAAGACCCTCTCCCTGGGCGTGGTCATCCCGGACATCACGTTCGAGCTGGCCAAGAAGAACCAGGACATGTACCTGTTCTCCCCGTACGACGTCGAGCGCGTTTACGGGATGCCCTTCTCGGACGTCAACGTGAGCGAGAAGTACCACGAGATGGTCGCCGACGGGCGGATCCAGAAGAAGAAGATCAACGCCCGCGAGTTCTTCCAGACCCTCGCCGAGGTGCAGTTCGAGTCCGGCTACCCGTACGTCATGTTCGAGGACACCGTGAACCGGGCCAACCCGATCGACGGCAAGATCATCATGTCCAACCTGTGCTCCGAGATCCTCCAGGTCTCCGAGCCGTCCACGTACCACGAGGACCTGGACTACGACGAGGTCGGCAAGGACATCTCCTGCAACCTCGGCTCCCTCAACATCGCGCTGACCATGCAGTCCCCGGACTTCGGCCAGTCGGTGGAGACCGCGATCCGGGGTCTCACCGCGGTGTCGGACATGTCCGACATCAACTCGGTGCCCTCCATCGAGCGCGGCAACCAGATGTCCCACGCCGTGGGCCTGGGGCAGATGAACCTGCACGGCTACCTCGCCAAGGAGCACATCCACTACGGCTCCGAGGAAGGCCTGGACTTCACGAACATCTACTTCTACACGGTCACGTACCACGCGGTCCGCGCGTCGAACGAGATCGCGAAGGAGCGCCGGTCCACGTTCGCCGGCTTCGAGCGGTCCCAGTACGCGTCGGGGGAGTACTTCACCAAGTACACCGACCGCGAGTGGGCCCCGGCCACCGGCCGGGTCCGGCAGCTGTTCGCCGAGGCGGGCGTGCAGATCCCCACCCAGGCGGACTGGGAGCAGCTCAAGGCCTCGGTCATGGAGCACGGGATGTACAACCAGAACCTGCAGGCCGTCCCGCCGACCGGTTCCATCTCCTACATCAACAACTCGACCTCCTCGATCCACCCGATCGCCTCGAAGATCGAGATCCGCAAGGAGGGCAAGCTGGGCCGCGTGTACTACCCGGCGCCCTTCATGGACAACGAGAACCTGGAGTACTTCCAGGACGCGTACGAGATCGGCTACGAGAAGATCATCGACACCTACGCCGCGGCCACGCAGCACGTGGACCAGGGCCTGTCCCTGACCCTGTTCTTCAAGGACACGGCCAGCACCCGCGACATCAACAAGGCGCAGAT
>JAPSHS010000147.1 GCA_031179495.1 Kocuria sp.
CGAAGCCGCCGAAGAGCAGCATCATCGCGATGTCGACCTCCCGGTGCCCCCAGTACGCCGACGGGTCGATCAGCCAGTTCCGCCCCTCGGCGTCCACGAGCCGGTTGCCGGCCCACAGGTCCCCGTGCACGAGGGTCGGCGGCTCCTCCGGCCCGGCGAGCTCGCGGGCCCGCGGCGCGAGCTCCTCGAGCAGGTCGGCGGCACCCGGATCGATCCGCCCGGCTGCGACCGCGTCCCGCATCAGCGGCCGGATCCGCCGGTCGAGCAGGAACTGCGCCCAGTCCTGCGTCGGGGACAGGTCCACGTCGAAGGAGCCGATCCGTCCGGGCAGCGCCGGGGCGAGCGCGCCGAAGGCCTCTCCCCGCGCGCGGTGCAGGGCCGCCAGTCCCCGCCCGAACTCCTGCTCGGTCCCGCCGCGGCCCGGGCCGGGAGCCTCCTCGATCCACTCGAGGACGATGCCGGCGTCCGTCCAGCGCACGACCTCCGGGACGCCGAGGAACTCCGGGGCGTGCTCCCGCAGGGCGTGCAGTCCGGCGACCTCCACCGCCATCATCCCGGCGGGCGGGTCCGCCATCGTCTTCGCGAACAGCGGCCCGCGGGCCGTCTCGAGGCGGAACGCGGCCGCGGTGTCGCCGCCGCCGATCGGCCGCGCCCGTTCGACGCCGAGGCCGTGCGTGAGGTCGGGGGGCAGGTCCGGGGAAGTCATGCCTCCCGTTCTACTGCATGGCGGGGCCGTCCTGCCGGGGAAGGGGAACGGCGTTGCGGGAGACCGGGACGCCCCGCGAGCGGTCCGGCTGCTCCTGGCTCACGGCGTGGCGGGCCCGCAGCGCTCCGCGCACTCGCGCACCCGCGCCACGAGCTCGCGCGCCGCCGGGTCCTGGTCGAACTCGTCCACCACGATGCGGCGGACGTCGGAGCTCTCCTGGACCTCGATGACGTAGGTCTGCTGGTCGGCCGCGCCGCCTGGGGCCATCGGGCCGGTCGACGAGAGCCGGTGCGCGCGGACGGTCTCGAACAGGTCGAGGAGCTCGTCGCGCTGGGGCTCGGGCAGGGCCTCCGTCTCGAAGACCCTCTCCGCGGCCAGGCCGGGGAAGAAGGCGAAGCCTCCCTCGACGTGGTAGCGCACTCTCGCCATGGTCGGCACCGTCCTCTCGTGGGACGCAGGCGGCCCGGGCCGATGCCGCGCAGGGACACCGACGCGCCCGGGTGGGATCAGTTCCCGACTATACCCGCGGCGCCCCGGCGGATCAGGTGCCAGCACCCGTCCGCTCCCGCGAACGTGGACATGGCACCGGTGGCGACGTCGCCGACGAGTGTGCCCGCGTACTGGGCCGGCCCGTCGTCGAAGCTCAGCAGCAGCGTGCCGTCCTGCCGGTGCCACTTGCCCGCGAGGTCGCCGCTGAACGACCCGTCCTGGTGGAACGTCAGGACCGCGCGCGTGGAGGAGTCCGTGCACCCCCAGCTGTAGTGCAGCACCCACACGTCCGCGACCTGCTCCGCGGCCGGGACGGTTCCCGCGGTGACGCCCACCTGCTGCCAGGCGTCCTCCACCACCGCCCGTTCCGCGGGTCCGTACAGTGCGGCGGCGTGCTCGAGCGTGAGCCGCGCGAAGTCCTCGAAGCGCGCGGTCCCACGCAGGCGCCGCAGCTCGGGGTCCCGCATCGCCGCGTACCAGATCCGGCCGCTCTTCTCCCAGGTACAGCCGCCAAGCCCGGTGGCCGCCAGGTGGAAGGCCCGGTTGGGGATGCCGGAGTTGATGTGCACACCGCCGTTGTCGCTGAGCGTCTCCACGTAGCGGGACATGTGGTCCGGCTGCGGGTCCTTGCCGAGCACGGGGTCGTCGAACGCCGTTCCGGGCGCCTTCATCGAGCGCAGGCCGACACCGTTGACGGCGCTCGTGAGCAGCTCGGCCCCGATGATCCAGTCGGCCTTCTCCGCGGTCTGCCGGGGAACGGCCACGTACTGCTTGACCATGGCCCCGATGACGTCGGAGAAGTGCTCGTTGAGCGCCCCGGACTGGTGCATGTACAGGAGGTCGGACTCGTGCGTGGTGACGCCGTGGGCCAGCTCGTGGCCGATGACGTCCACCGCGGCGGTGAAGCGGTTGAAGTACTGGCCGTCCCCGTCCCCGAAGATCATCTGCCGGCCGTCCCAGGCCGCGTTGTTGTACTTGTCCTGGTAGTGCACGGTGGAGATCAACGGCATGCCCGCGTCGTCGAGCGAGTTGCGCCCGAAGACCTCCTGGAGCAGGTCGAACGTGGCGCCCAGTCCGTCGTACGCCTCGTCGACGGCGGGGTCGCCGGTGGACGGGTCGCCCTCGGAGCGCACCAGGGTGCCCGGCAGCGCGCCGGTGTTGTCCGCCGTGTGGACCGCACGCTCCTTGTGGGCCGTCGCCTGCGCCGCGACGCCCGCCGCGGTGAGGTCGACGATCAGCCGCTCCGCCCGCACGGTCGTGTCCAGGGACAGGGCGGCGAGCGCGTTCCTGCGGGTCCGGTCGTCGCCGTGCACGGCCATGTGCTCGTGCACGAACGGCGGAATGACACCGCAGAAGATTCCGTGTGCGTGGTTCATGGTGCTCTCCTCCCGAGGTGTCCGCATCAGATCCGGTTTCCCGCGGCGTCCAGCGCGCCGGACGCCGCCCCGCCAGACTCGGTCCTGCGGCCGGCGACGTCGGCGGGCTGGCCGGCGCCGCTGTCCGCCGGTTCCGTCCCACCGGCGGTGCCGCGCTCGACCAGGTACCAGCAGCCGCTCAGGGAGCCGTCGAAGGCGGACATCGCGCCCGTGCCCACGTGGCCGGAGACCGTTCCGCCGTACTGGGCCGGGCCGTCGGCGAAGCGGAGCAGCAGGATCCCGTCCCGCTGCCGCCAGGAGCCGGAGAACCCGCCGCCGGAGAACGTGCCGTCCGCCCGGAAGTCGAGGCTCGTGCGCCCGTGCTCGCCGGTGCAGCCCCAGCTGTAGTGGAGCACCCACGTACCGGAGATCGTCACTGTCCCGCCCCTCTCCTCGTGCCGCACGGGGCTACCGGGGTGGCCACCGGTCGGAGGACCTCGCCACGCCCGGTATCACGGCGTCGCCGTCGCGGTCCCGGACGTCCGTCCGGGCCCCTCCACCGGTTCGTCGGCGGGGCCGGGGACCCGGTGTGCACCGATCGTGCCACGCGGGTCGGACGCCCCGACAGGCGCCGCGCGGGTCAGCAGCCGGTGCCCTGCGGATTCTGCAGGCAGTCGTCGGCGTAGTTGCGCACCGTCGAGCGCCAGACGCTGATCGGCACGGGCGCGCTCGCGACGTCGTTCAGCCCGGCCACGGGCAGCCACGGCCCGCCCGCCACGGAGTACTCGCCGTAGAACCAGGTGGTCAGCGTGACGGCGTAGTCGCCCGTCTCGGCGTAGACGTGGCTGGTGTCGGTCTCCACGTCCCACGCCCCCTCCTCCAGCGGGGCGCCGCTCAGCTCGGTGGGTCCGAGCGTGCCGCCGTCACCGTAGTCCCAGGCGTACCGCACCGGAACGGCCCGCACCTGGACGGGGAAACCGCCCAGCTCGGTGGCGAACTGCTGGGGTTGGGCCTCCGCGTAGACGTTGGTGTGCATGCCCTTGAGGGTGTCGGGAGCCGGCTGGACCGTGCTGGCCGCGGGGGCGACGGCGAGGGTCCTGAAGTCCTGCAGCGTGAAGGTCGGCAGCTCCACGATCTCCTCGCCGCCCTCGGCCTCGGCGACCGCGACGCACATGGGCTCTCCCCACGGCGTGCTGGGGCCGTCTCCCTGCCGCACGACCACGTTCATGTACACGCCCTCCGCACCCTCGTCGGTGGCGCAGACCCGCTCGGCGAGACAGTCGTCCAGAACGGCGCCCGTCCGATTGGTGCACGGGTTCTGCAGGCCGAAGGTCTGCGACTTCGACTGCGCGATGGTGTCCGGGTTGAACGGCCGGTCGATCCCCTGGTCGCTCAGGTACTGGCGGAGTGATTTCTGGAAGGCCGGATCCTCGTCGGGGTCGTAGGC
>JAPSHS010000033.1 GCA_031179495.1 Kocuria sp.
CCGCGGAGCTCGTGGTCCTCGACGTCTTCTCCGGCCGCGACGCGCCCGGCCACCTCACGGAGCCGTCCTTCTACGCCGAGGCCGCCGCGCTGCTGGCGCCCGGCGGCGTGCTGGTCGTCAACGTGGGCGACGACCCCGGGCTGGGCTTCTTCGCCGGCCAGGCCCGGGCGATGCGCTCGGTGTTCGCCGACGTGTGGTGCCTGGCCGAGGAGCGGCTGCTCACCGGCCGCTACCCGGGCAACCTGGTCCTCGTGGCCGGGCGCCGCCCGCTGCCCCGGGAGTGGGCGGCCGCGTTCGCGGCGGCCGGGCCGCACCCGGCGGGCGTGCTGGACGGGCTCGGCCTGGAGGAACTGCTCAGCCGCCTGTAGCGTGGGTCACAACCGAGCCGAGGAGCGCCCTGTGAGCAGCACCGACCACGCAGTCGAGCACCCCGCCGGGGACACCGCCGTCCTGGAGGCCGCCCCCGCCGTCGACGGGGAGACGTTCTCCCGTGTGGCGCTGACCCCGGCCGCCGTGGAGCTGCTCGGGACGCTGCGGGAGCTGCACGGCCGGTTGATGTTCCACCAGTCCGGCGGGTGCTGCGACGGCTCAGCCCCCATGTGCTACCCGGCCGGGGACTTCCTCACCGGTCCCGCGGACGTGCTCCTGGGGGTGTTCACCCTGCCGGGGGACCCGGCCACGGCCGAGCTCGAGTTCTGGATGTCCCGGGAGCAGTTCGCCCACTGGAAGCACACCCTGCTCACGGTGGACGTGGTGGAGGGGCGCGGGTCGGGCTTCTCGGTCGAGGCGCCGGAGGGCAAGCGGTTCCTCGTGCGCTCCGCGCTCAGGCAGGATCCGGCGGGCCCCTGAGGCGGCCCTGCTCGTCGAAGGACGGGCCCCGGTCGTGGACCGGGAAGGTGGCGAAGGCCGGGACCTCGTAGGGGTGGGCCCCGGCCATCGCCCGCAGCACGCGCTCGCGCTCGGCAGCGGGGTAGAGCGTCTCGATGCGGACCTCGTCGACCTCCTCCGGCGTACCGACCTCCCCGATCGCGGGCCGCGCCCCGGGCAGGGGCGTGAAGCGGCCGGTCCCCCGGCTGACGAACGCCACGTGCGAGTAGTGCCCCGCGCGTCCGGCCCCGGCGTCGCCGAGGGCCTTCAGGACGGCCTCCGCGGCGGCGGCGGGGACGTACACGACCAGGCAGTGCTGCTCGGCTCGGAGCGGGGGCTCAGTGGTCATGGGGGGCGCACACCTCCGGCTCGACGTGGTCGGCGGGCTCCAGCTGGATCGTGGAGTGCTGGACGGAGACCGGGAAGTGCTCCGCCACGCACCGCTGGATCCGGCCCAGGGCCTCGGCCGACCCCCCTGTGTAGAAGTACTCCTCCTCCAGCACCACGTGGGCGGTGAGCACGGGCAGGTCCGAGGAGATCCGGGACGCGTGCAGGTCGTGGACCTCCACCACGTGGGGCAGCCGGAGGATGTGGCCGCGGACGTCGGCGAGGTCGAGGCCCGGGGGCGCGCTCTCCATCAGCACGGACAGGGACTCGACGAGCAGCCGGATGGTGCGGGGCACGATGAGCGCCCCGATGAGCAGGGCCACGACGGCGTCCGCCTGCACCCAGCCGGTGAGGGTGATGACCACGGCGGCGACGATCACCGCCACGGAGCCCAGCGCGTCGTTGAGCACCTCGAGCATCGCCGCGCGCAGGTTGAGGTTGGAGCGGCGGCCCCCGAAGAGCACGATCATCGCGACGATGTTGCCCAGCAGGCCGACGACGCCGAAGACGATCATCTCGGCGGAGGCCACCGGCTGCGGCTCGACGAAACGGCGCACGCCCTCCACCAGCACGAACAGCCCCACGACCAGCAGCACGCCCGCCTGCAGGGCCGCGGCCACGATCTCGGCGCGCCGCCAGCCCCACGTGCGCCGGGCCGTCGGCGGGCGCAGGCTCAGCTGTGCGGCGGCCAGTGCGAGCAGCAGCCCGCCGGCGTCGGTGAGCACGTGGGCGGTGTCGAAGAGCAGGGCCAGGGAGCCGGTCCACAGTGCGCCGACGAGCTGCACGACGAACAGCACGGCGGTGATGCCGAACGCGGTGGCGATCCGCCACCGGTCGGTCCCGGGCCGGGCGTGCGAGTGCCCGGGCCCGTGGTCGTGCCCGTGCGCCGCGCGCCCGCGGTCCCCGGCGTGGTCGTGAGCCATGCCCCCATCGTAGAACGGCGGGGCCCGCCGGTCCGTCGGGCTCAGCCGGTGACGAAGCCGGTGAACTCGCCGGTGGCCGGACCGTAGTGGGAGTCCACCTTCATGACGGCACCGGGAGTGCCGCCGCCGTGCAGGGCCCGGAGCAGGTCCCGCACGGCGTGCCGGGGACCCTCCGCGATCACGCCCACGGTGCCGTCCGTGTTGTTCACCGCCGAGCCCTCCAGACCCAGCTCCTCGGCGCGGCTCGCGGTCCACCAGCGGAAGCCGACGCCCTGGACCGCGCCGTGCACCACCGCGGTCAGCCGCAGCGGCTCGTCGAGGTCCAGCCGGTCCGGGTTCCGTCCCTCGGAGGCTGCCTGGTGGATGGGCGGCAGGCTCACAGGTCCACCACCGTGGACTGGCCCGGGTCGATCTGCTCACCGGTGGCCTGGGCCTTCGCCCAGCGCAGGGCGGTGGCGACCGTCCCGGGGCTGCGCCAGTGCTCGGCGGTCTCGGTGCGCACGCGCAGCACCACGAGCCCGGGGGTGGCGGGCCCGTCCGGGTAGTAGGCCCTCAGCGCGTCGGACCACAGTCCCTCGATCACCCTCGGGTCCTCGACCACCTCGGCGGCGCCGGAGATCGAGACCCACTCGTGCTCGCCCACGAAGGCGACGTTGACGGCGTCGTTGCTCCGCACGTCCCGGATCGCGGAGGTGTCCAGACCGGTGAAGAAGCTGAGGTCCTCCCCCGGGGCGACGTCGACCACGGTCATGGGGCGGCTGACGAGCTTGCCGGTGGGCTCCCGGGTGCCGAGCATGCCCACGCGGGTGCGGTTCACGAAGTCGACGATGTGCTGGATGTCATCCTGGTGCGTGCTCATGTGGCCAGACTAGGGAACGACCGCCCTCCGGGGCACGGCCGCGGCCCGGGAATTCATCGTGGGCGGAACCGTGTGTCGCCCGCCGGGCGGGGCCGCCCGGCACGCCTGCCGCGCGAGAGGTCCGGGGACGACGCGGGGCGGCGCCGGGACCCGTCCGGGTCCCGGCGCCGCCCCGCGTCAGGACGTGCTCGACCGGTCAGGCCTGCACCTCGAGGGCGTCCGCGATCAGCGTGTGCCCGTCGGAGAAGTCGATCTTCTTCCCCACGGTCGAGGGGTCGTCCAGCACCGCCGAGACCACGAGGGCCACGTTGGCGCGGGAGGTCCGGCGGTCGCCGTCGCGCTCGCCCGTGGACACGTCGATCCTGCCGGTGGCCTCCTCCTCGGTGAGCGCGCCGGGGCCCACGATGGTCCAGTCCAGCGCGGAGGCGCGCAGGTGGTCGTCGGCGTCGGCCTTCGCCTGCGCGTAGGCGTGGAAGGGGTCGTCCTCCGGGACGCCGTGGTCCTGGCCGGCGCCGAAGTAGGAGACCATCACGAAGCGCCTGGCGCCCGCCACCTCGGCGGCGTCCATGGCGCGGATCGCCGCGTCACGGTCCACGGCGTAGGTGCGCTCGGGGCTGCCGCCCCCCGCACCGGCGCTCCACACCACGGTGTCGTGGCCCTCGATCAGGTCGGCGATCTGCGCGACCGACAGCTGCTCGACGTCGGCGACCGCGGGGGTCGCGCCGGTGCTCTCGACGTCGTCCGTGTGGTCCGGGTTGCGGACGACGCTCGTGACGGCGTGGCCGCCGGCCGTGAGCTGCCGGGCCAGGATGAGTGCGACCTTGCCGTGGCCGCCGATGATGGCTACGTGGGACATGGGGAGCTCCTTGCGGTGCTGTGGGGATCTGGCGTTCCTCCCCGACGCTAGACCCCTCCCGGGCGCATGGACACGGCTCACGCGCTCGGCGAAACCGGGAATACGCCCGTCCGACGCCCGGGGCCGTCCCGTGCTCGGGTAGCCTCGACAGGACCCCTGTACCCGACCGGAGGCTGACCCCGTGCTGATCTTCCAGCTCCTGCTGTGCGCGATCGCCCTCGTCCTGCTGGTCGTCGCGCTGATCGACGGCGCGTGGACGCTCGCGCTCATCGCCGCGATGATGCTCATGATCGCGCTCTCCGGCGTGTTCATCGCCTACCGCCGGGAGAAGCACCTGGGCCGGCGGTGAGTCCCGTCCGTCCTCGGCGGGGCAGCGCCGGGCCCGCCGCTACTCGGCCGCGTCCTCGATGCCCGTGACCGCGGTGAGGAGGAACACCGAGTCCTCGAGGGCCTCGACCGAGTGGCGCGCCTCGGGGAGCACGTGCAGCTGTCCGGCCTCGAGCACGAGGTCCTCGCCCGAGGTGACGCGGATCCGTCCGTGCAGGACCTGCAGGCTCCCCGCGTACGGGGCGTTGTGCTCGGCGAGCACGGTGCCCTCCTTCAGGGCCAGCAGCGTCTGGCGCAGCACCTTCTGGTGCAGCAGGCGCTCCGAGCTGCGGCCGTGGCCGTTGTGCCGGGCCTCGTTGAGGTGCTGCAGGGCGATCTCGTTCAGGTGCTGCATGGTTCTCCTCCTGGGTGGGTGATCGGGTCCCCGTCGGCGTCCCGCGGCGTCGCGGGACGCCGCCCGACCGGTCCCTTGCGGCGGGCGTGGCCGGTCCCGGCCGTCGTGCGCGAGTCCGGCCGCTGGTCCCGGTCGCGACGCGGAGCGGTCCGCGAGCGCGGCACCGTCCGGACGTCGACGGGCTCCTGCACGCAGAACTCCCGCAGCAGCTCCGCGAACTCCTCGGCGGAGCGGGCGGAGTGCCCCACGGTGCGGACGGTGTGCGCTGCCATGCTCCCCACTCTAGTGATGCGGGCCACCGCGTCCCGGTCCTCCAGTTCGCCTTCTCCGCGGTGGCGGCGGAACCCGCCCTCGTGGCGGCGCCCCCGGCAGTCGCGTGGCCCGTCCGGCTCGTCCATCCGGCGGCGGAGGCAGCCCTGGTCGCGGTGCTGCTCCGCAACGCGCCCGTGATCGACGCCGGCCGGAGGTCACGGACGGTGCTGCGCCAGCTCGTCGTCGTGGCCCTGGTGGCCTACGCGGTGCACGGCGTCCTGTTCGACCTCGCCGGCCCGCCGGTCGAGGAGACCCGGCTGGGCCCCGGCGGCGGATTCCCGTGGTGGTTCGGCGCCATGAACGTCGTCGGGCTCGTCGGTCTCGCGGGGCCGTGGGTGCTCGGGATCACCATGCCCGTGCAGGGCGACCTCTCGACGGCGGCACGGCTCCTGGCGGTCGCGGCCCCGGTTGCCGTCGTGACCCACCTGCTGCCCGCGGTGCTCGGGGCCTCCTGGGGCGGCCTGCCCCTCGCCGGGGTGCTGACGGGCTTCGGGCTCGCCCTGCTGGGCGACCGGAGTCTCACGGACGGCCGGGACGGCACGCGCGAGGGGTGCGAGAATGGCAGCATGAGCGTGGTGATCGCGGGATGCGGAGACGTGGGCACGGAGATCGGGCTGCGGCTGGCCGGGCAGGGGCACGAGGTGCTCGGCCTGCGCCGCCGGGCGGAGCTGGTGCCGCCGCCGCTGATCGGGATGTCCGTGGACCTGAGCACGGAGGCGCCCGAGCTGCCCGACGACGTCGAGCTGCTCGTGGTCGCCACCGCCGCGGACGGGCGCACGCCGGAGGCCTACCGGGCCGCCTACCTCGACGGGCTGCGCCACCTGTTCGACGGCCTGCGTGCCGCCGGGGCCCTTCCCCGCCGGGCGCTGCTGGTCTCCTCGACCGCCGTGTGCGGGGACGCCGACGGTGGTGAGGTCACGGAGGACGACCCGCCGGCCCCCGCGACCCCCACCGCCGAGATCCTGCTGGCGGCCGAGGAGCTGTTCCACGAGCAGTTCCCGCACGGCACGGTCCTGCGGCTGTCCGGGATCTACGGGCCGGGCCGGACGCGGCTGATCGACAAGGTGCGCTCCGGGGACTCCGCCTCCGGCGCCGCCTGGACCAACCGGATCCACCGCGACGACGCCGCGGCGGCCGCCGTGCACCTGCTGACCATGGACGCCCAGCCCTCGACCCTGTACCTGGGCACGGACGACGAGCCCGCCCCCGAGCGGGAGGTCCTCGAGTTCCTGGCGCACGAGCTCGGGGCGCCGCCGCCCGAGGACGTGCCGGAGGCCGACGCGCCCCGGCGCGGCTCGAAGCGGCTCTCCAACGCCCGGCTGCGGGAGTCCGGTGTGCGGCTGCGCTACCCCACCTACCGGGAGGGCTACCGCGCGGTGCTCGCCGGGGAGGGCGCGCGCCACCCCTGACCGGCGCCCACCCGCAGGACGACGTCGCGCACCTCGTAGGAGGCGGTCAGCTCGGCCCACGAGACCCGGGGCGGGTGCGCGAACTGCAGCGGCAGCCGCAGCAGCCGCTGCAGGAGGATGTCGGTCTCCTGGATCGCGAGGAACCCGCCGGGACAGCGGTGGGCGCCGTCGCCGAAGGACATCACCTCGGGGCGCACGCCCTTCGGGCGGGAGCGCTCGGGGCACACCTGCCGGGGGTCCTCCCCCAGCTCCTGCGGGTCCAGGTTGGCCTGGCGGACGGAGAGGTCCAGCAGCGCCCCCGCGGGCACCGTGTGGCGCTCCCCGCCGTCCTCCAGGACCAGCTCCCGCGTGCTCCGCCGGTAGAGGTGGCCCACCACCGGCTCCAGGCGCAGGATCTCGTGCAGGATCCCGTGCCGGGCCGGTTCGTCGGCCTCGAGGTACGCCGCGCGCAGCCGGTCGTCCTCCAGCAGGTGCCAGGCGGCCACCGCGATGAACTCCCGGGTGGTGGCCATGCCCGCGGCCGCGTAGGTGAGGCACTCGACGAGGATCTCCCGGTCCGTGCAGCCCTGTTCGAGCAGGTGCGAGATGACGTCCTCCCGGGGCTGCTTCCGCCGCGCCGCGACGGCCGGGCGCACGTCCCGGAGCTGGAAGGCGCTCATGGCCCACATCGGCCGCACGGAGCCGGCGACGGCACCCAGCCGGGCCCTGAGCCGGCCCTGCCGCGCGCCGGTGGAGCCGGTGCCGGGGCCGTCGAAGAAGCGCTCCAGCCGCCGGGACATCCCGTCGACGTCCGAGTTCGTCAGCCCCACCACCTGGGCGGCGACCTCCACCGAGTAGCGCAGGGTGACGGCGGAGAGCTCGCCCCCGCCGTCCCGCCGGATCCGCTCGACCAGCTCGTCGGCCCGCTCCTCCATGAGGCCCCGGTAGCGCCGGCTCACCGTGGCCGGGGTGAAGAACCTCGCGGTGGCGGTGCGCTGCCTCCGGTGCTCGGGGCCGTCGGCGTAGAGCACGGGCGGGTGGTCGCCGGTGAGGCCCTTGCGCGCGGTCTCCGCGCTGAACCCGGCCTGCACCGTGGCGTCGGTCTCGCGCAGCACCTGGCGCACCAGCGGCAGGGCGCGGACGTGCCAGACCCCGTCGAGCACCTCCACCCGCGGTGTGCTCGGCTCCCCGGGCGGCGCGGTCCGGCGCCGGTCGCCGTTCTGCTCACGGTGCGGAACGGGGCAGCGCGCGTCGTGGTCGCTCATGGGCCCATGCTAACGGGCGGGCGTGACGCCGCTCACGGACCGGCGGAAGGCACGCGGACGGAGGGTCAGATCCGGCCGGCCCGGTCGTTCTCCACCTGCGCCAGGCCCGGCAGGACCAGGGAGGAGGCCGGTCCGGCCAGCACGACCAGCAGCACCCGCAGGTCCGCCTCCGCGCGGTAGGCCCCCACGATCCGGTGGTTGGAGTCCAGCACCACGAGGTTGTCGTCCGCCCGGTAGACGGGGACGGTCAGCTGGACGGGCTCGTCGTCGTCCGCGAGCTCCTCGCCGATCCTGTCGAGCTTCTCCTGCCGGTCGTCCGGCCAGTCCGTCCCCGCCGCCTGCGCAATGGTCAGCGGCCGGTGCTGCGGGTGCGACCACTCGCCGGGATTGCCCGCGGGGTCCACGTGCCACACCGTGTAGAGCTCGCCGACGTCCTCCCGGGACAAGAGCACAAGGTCCTCGACCCTGGCGTTCTCGTCGTCGAGCGCGTCCCAGTCGAGCCAGGTGCGGATGCTGTCCCCGAACAGTGTCTTGAAGTCCGAAACGTCCATTCCGCCATCCCAGCACACCGACCGTCTCGCCGCCACGGTCCGCAGCGCCCCGGGGCGCTCCCGCCGCGCCGGCGGGGACGGGCCCTCAGGAGCCGTCGGCGCCGTGGGCCGGGTGCGGGGCGCGCTCGGTCCGCACGTTGAACGCCGAGGCCGAGCGGTCTCCCGGCGCGATCGGGAACACCGTGTGCCCCTCGGCCCAGTGGTGCCGCGCGTAGCCGTGCAGCCGCTCCGCGAACGGCCCCTGCCGCCACTCCAGGTAGGGCATGTCCTGGCTCGCGTCGAGGAGGTAGTAGCTGCTGTAGGCGCGGACGACCTCCGGCGTGGCCGGTGGTGCCTGCTGGGTCGTGCCCGGGTCCGCCGCGAGGTCCACCGTGGCCGGATCCACCGTGGCGGGATCCCCGAGGACCAGGAAGAGCGGCGCCCCGGTCGAGCCGTCGTGGACCCGCACCTCCAAGCGCTCGGCCACCGCGGGATCGGCCTCCCCCAGGGCCCTGAGCTGGTGGACCAGCGTGTCGAAGCCGCGGCGCAGGTCCATGGGCGAGAGGCCGTAGTGCTGGCGGATCTCCCGCAGCCGGGCCGCGAGCGCCGGCGACCGGGGGTCGAGGACCAGCAGCCGGACGCGGACCCCGGCGTCGAGCGACCGGCGGATCGCGTCGAGGTCACCCGCCAGCGTCAGCGGGAAGGTGTCCATCCACCACAGCTCCTGCCCGGGGCGGACGTCGCGGAGCACGTCGACGACGTCGAGCTCCTCGCGGATCCCCACGAGGCCCAGCTGGTCGTTCCGGGGCGCCGGCGGCCCGGGGACCGCGGGACGCTGCTCCTCGACGGGCCGGGGAGCATGCCCCCGCGCAGTGCCGGCGGTGAGGAGCAGTCCGACGCCGCCCACCGTGAGCAGCGCGAAGCCGGCGTCCCGTGGGAGCCCCGACCATGCCGCCCCGCCCAGCAGGGACACGACGACGAGGGCCGCGCCGAGCGCGAGCAGCGACGCCGGCACCGCGGCGGGGCGCCGTCCGGGAGCCGCCGCCCGGGCGGGACGCCGGGGCTCGGCCGTGGACCTGTCCTGGGCGGCGGCGCGGATCTCCAGCACGGGACTCCCTCTCCTCGAACGGACGTGCTGACAGCGTGGCACGGCTCCTGACCTGGGTGTGAGCACCCCGGGCTGCCGGAGGGTTTGTGACAGCCGGCGGCCCGGACGGCCCACCGCTTGTCCCCTTCCGGGCGCGTGCCTAGCGTGGGGGCCGAGCCCGTCGTCGGCACCGACCCGTCAGGAGCACCCATGGACACCCCGGTCATCGAGGCCCGCGGGCTCGTGAAGACCTTCGGCCCCACCGCCGCCCTGGACGGCTTCGACCTCACCGTCCCCGCCGGCCGGGTCGCCGGGTTCCTGGGCCCGAACGGCTCGGGGAAGTCCACCGCGATCCGGGTGCTGCTGGGCCTGCTGCGGGCCGACGCCGGGACCGCCCGGGTGCTGGGCCTGGACGCCTGGGCGGACGCCGTGCAGATCCACCGCCGCACCGCCTACGTCCCCGGGGACACCAGCCTGTGGCCCGGCCTCACCGGCGGCGAGATCATCGACCTGCTCACCGGGATCCGCGGGGGGCGACGCCGGCGCCGGCGCCGCGACGAGCTCATCGAGCGCTTCGAGCTCGACCCCACGAAGAAGGCCCGCAGCTACTCCAAGGGCAACCGGCAGAAGGTGGCCCTCGTGGCGGCCCTCAGCGCCCAGGCGGAGCTGTACGTCCTGGACGAGCCGACCTCCGGGCTCGACCCGCTCATGGAGGCCGTGTTCACGGACGAGGTGCGCCGGCTCAGCGACGAGGGCAGCACGGTGCTGCTCTCGAGCCACATCCTGGCCGAGGTCGAGAAGCTCTGCGACACCGTGACCATCATCCGTGCCGGCCGGGACGTGGAGAGCGGGACCCTCGCGCAGCTGCGCCACCTGACCCGCTCCGCGGTCACCGCGACCACGACCGGCGACCCCGCCCGGCTGGCCGCGGTGGAGGGGCTGCACCACCTCGTGCACGACGACGGGCGGCTCGCCTTCGACGTCGACGACGCCCGGATCCCCGAGGTCCTCCGGGTGCTCGCCGACCTGGGGGTGCAGAACCTGACCGTCGCCCCGCCCTCGCTCGAGGAGCTGTTCCTGCGCCACTACGGCGACCGCTCCGCCGAGCAGGGATGCGGTCACGACGCTGGGCGGGGCGCCGGGCACGGCGCGGAGGCGTCCCGGTGAGGACCGCCGAGCCGTGGACCGCCACGGGCCGGTTGTTCCGGCTCAACCTGCGTCTGGACCGGGTGCGGATCCTGGTGTGGGTGCTGGCGCTCGCCGGCACCGTGTACGGGACCGTGCTCGCCCTCCAGGAGACCTTTCCCGACGGCGAGGCCCGTCAGGCGCGGGCCGCGCTGCTGGACAATCCCTCGGCCGTCATGATGACCGGTCCGGCCTTCGGGGCGGACGACTACACGCTGGGCGCCATGACGGCCAACGAGCTGAGCCTGTCGGTCCTGGTGGCGGCCGCCGTCATGAGCATCCTGCTCGCGAGCCGGCACGTGCGGGCCGAGGAGGAGTCCGGGCGGCTGGAGGTCGTCCGCGCCCTGCCGGTCGGCCGCTTCGCGCCGGCGGCGGCCGCCCTCGGTGCGGTCGCCGCGGCGGACGCAGCGGTCGGCGCGGGGATCGCGGCGGGGCTCCTCGCAGGGGGACTGGGCGGGGCCGACGCCGTGGCCTGGGGGCTCGCCACGGCGCTGACCGGTCTCGTGTTCGGCGCCGTGGCCGCCGTGACCGCCCAGCTGACCGAGCACTCGCGGGCCGCGTCCGGGATGGCGATGGCCGTGCTCGGCGCCGCCTTCCTCGTGCGCGGGGTGGGCGACGTCATCGAGCCCAGCGGCTCGTGGCTGTCCTGGCTCTCGCCCATTGCCTGGGCCCAGCAGACCCGGCTCTACGTGGACCTGCGCTGGTGGCCGCTGGCGCTGTCGGCGGCGCTGGCCGCGGTCCTGCTCGCGTCGGCCGTCGTCCTGGCCCAGCGCCGCGACCTGGGCGCCGGTCTGCGGCAGGCCCGGCCCGGTCGTGCGTCCGCAGGCCCGTCCCTGCTCTCCACGACCGGGGTGGCCCGCCGCCTCCTGCGGGGCACGTTCGCCGGGTGGACCGCAGGGCTCGTCCTGTTCGGCCTGGCCTTCGGCTCGCTGGCCGACTCCCTGGAGGGCAGCATCGCGGACCTCCCGTCGCTCGGCGACTGGCTCGCCGTGGACCTCGGCGCCCTCACCGAGTCCTTCGCCGCCGCGACGTTGTCCTATCTCGCGCTCGGGGTGGTCGCCTTCGCCGTCTCGGGGGTGCTGCGGCTGCGCGGGGAGGAGGAGGACGGGCGCGCCGGGCTGGTCCTCACGGCCGGGGTGTCCCGGGTGCGCTGGATGCTGGGCTGGCTCGCCGTCGTGGGCGTGGAGGCCGTGCTGGCCCTCGTGCTGGCGGGGGCCGCGCTGGGCGCCGGCGTCACCGCGACCACCGGCGACGCCCGGTGGACGGGCGAGCTCACCCTGGCCGCCCTGGCCTACCTGCCCGCGGTCCTGGCCGTGGCGGGTCTCGCCGCCGCCCTGGTGGGGCTGGTGCCGCGGGCCGCCGGGCTGAGCTGGGCCGTGGTCGCCTACGCGGTGTTCGTCGCGTGGTTCGGCCAGTTGCTGGACCTGCCCGGGTGGGCGAGGAACCTCTCCCCCGTCCAGCTGACACCGCTGGTGCCCGCCGAGGGCTGGGCGGCCGCTCCCCTGGTGGGCCTGACCGCGGCAGGGCTCTCCCTCGTGGCGGCCGCGGCCGCGGGCTTCGGCCGCCGGGACCTGATCGGCTGACGCGCCCGTGCACCCTGCCCACCCCGTCGCAGGGGCGAGGACGGTGAGCGGGGCCCGAGTGGCGCGCACCACCGCGTTCCGTAGACTGCATACCAGGTGAGCCGGGAAGTCTGGTCGGCATGAGTACATCAAACGACCCCTGACGAAGGAGCCACCGTGTCCAGACACGACCCCACGGACCGCCCGGACGACCACAGCCACGACACGCTGCGGAGGGGCAGCTACCGGGAGGTCCTGCGCATCGGGGAGATCCTGCGCAAGGAGACCATCGGTGGGCTGCTGCTCGTGGGCGCGGCCCTGATCGCGATCATCTGGGCGAACTCGGCGCTCGCGGACAGCTACTTCGCCCTGCGCGACCACGAGATCGGCTACGAGCCCTGGCACCTGCGGCTCAGCCTCGGCAAGTGGGCGGCCGACGGACTGCTCGCCATCTTCTTCTTCCTGGTGGGCCTGGAGCTCAAGCGCGAGTTCGTGGCCGGTGACCTGCGCGAGTTCCGCAAGGCCATGGTCCCGGTCGCCGCCGCCGTGGGCGGCGTCGTCGTGCCGGCCCTGATCTACGTCGCCTTCAACGCCTCCGACCCCGAGACCGCCGGTGGCTGGGCGATTCCCACGGCCACCGACATCGCCTTCGCCGTGGCGGTGCTGGCCATCATCGGCTCGCACCTGCCCACCGCGCTGCGGCTGTTCCTGCTGACGCTGGCCGTGGTCGACGACCTGCTGGCGATCACCATCATCGCCGTCTTCTACTCGGAGGACGTCTCGGTCCAGCCCCTGCTGCTGGCGCTGCTCCCGCTGGCGGTCTTCACCTTCCTCGCGCAGCGCTTCCCCCGGTTCTTCGGGCTGCACGCATGGGCCGCCTGGGTGATCCTGCTGCCCCTGGGCCTGGTGGTCTGGGCCCTGGTCCACGAGGCCGGGATCCACGCCACCGTGGCCGGGGTCCTGCTCGGGTTCGCCGTCCCCGTCCTGCGCAGCCGGGCCAGCGGCGGGCCGGCCGCCGGGCACGGGCTGGCCGAGGAGTTCGAGCACCGCTTCCGCCCCATCTCGGCCGGCTTCGCCGTTCCGGTGTTCGCCTTCTTCTCCGCCGGTGTCACCGTGGGCGGTTGGGACGGGCTGACCTCGGCGCTGAGCGCCCCGGTCACCCTCGGCATCGTCGCCGGTCTGGTGCTGGGCAAGCCGATCGGCATCGTGGGCGCCACCTGGCTCCTCACCAAGGTCACGCGCGCCCGGCTCGACCCCTCCTTCAAGTGGATCGACCTCGTCGGCGTCGCCCTGCTGGCCGGCATCGGCTTCACCGTCTCCCTGCTGATCGCGGAGCTGAGCTTCACCCCGGGCAGCCTGCCCGGCGACCACGCCAAGGTCGCGATCCTGACCGCCTCCGTGCTGGCGGCGATGCTGGCCACGCTGATCCTCCGCGCCCGCAACCGCCACTACCGGGACGTGCAGGCGGAGGAGTCGGTCGACGCCGACCACGACGGCATCCCGGACGTCTACGAGGAGGACGAGGGCCCCGAACGCGTGGGGCCCGTCCAGGTCGACCCGGCCCACGAGGCCCACCGGAACGAGCACCGCTAGCCCGCCGCCGGCCCCACGGGAGACCCCCGCCCGGACGTCCCGGACGGGGGTCTCCCGTGTGCAGCGGCGGCGGGGTCAGCCGGCGAACAGCTTGAGGGCCTCCCGGTTGAACGCCTCGAGGTCCCCGGGGTTGCGGGAGGTCACGAGCCGGCCGTCGACGACGACCTCCTCGTCCACCCAGTCCGCGCCGGCGTTCCTGAGGTCGGTGGCCAGGGAGTGGTAGGACGTGAGCCGCCTGCCCTGCGCCAGTCCCGCCTCGATGAGGATCCAGGGGGCGTGGCAGATGGCGGCGATCGGCTTGCCCGCGGCGTCGAACTCCCGGACCAGGCGCAGGGCGTCCTGGTCCACCCGCACGCTGTCGGCGTTGAGGGTGCCGCCGGGCAGGACCAGGGCGTCGAAGTCCTCGGCCGTGGCGTCGGCGAGGGCGGCGTCGACGTCGTAGCTGCCGGCATGGTCCCAGTCGCCCTGCATCGCGGTGATGCTGCCCTCCTTCGGGGACAGCAGGACGGGGGTGCCGCCGGCCTCCTGCACGGCCTTCCAGGGCTCGGTGAGCTCCGGCTCCTCGACGCCGTCGGTGGCGATGAAGGCGATCTTCCTGCCGGTGATGTCGGTGGTCATGCGCATACCTCCTGGTGGATGGACGGGGGCAGCGGGAGCAGTGCCGTCCGCCCCGCGCGGACCCGGCGTGCGAGCTGCTCCGCGCCGTGCCCCTCGCTGCGGTCGTACAGGTCCACTGTGGACGCGGGGAACCCGGCAGGGGAAGCCCACCAGGGGCTCGTTCTCCCTCGGCGATCACCGGCAGGACGCCGATCGTGCGAGGCTGGGGACCATGGTGAAGCTGCTGCTCCTGGCCGACACGCACGTTCCCAAGCGCGCCCGCGACCTGCCCGCCCCGGTGTGGCAGGCGGTGGGCGACGCCGACGTGGTCCTCCACGCGGGCGACTGGGTCGATCTCGCGACCCTCGAACGGCTCGAGGAGCGGGCCGCGCGGCTGGTGGGGGTGTGGGGCAACAACGACGGCCCCGAGCTGCGGGCGCGCCTGCCGGAGGTCGCCCACGGGACGATCGGGGGCGTGCGCTTCGGCATGGTCCACGAGACGGGTGCCGCGGCCGGACGGGAGGCGCGCATGGACCGGGCCCACCCGGGCCTCGACGTCCTGGTCTTCGGGCACAGTCACATCCCGTGGGACAGCACGACCGCCGGTGGCATGCGGCTGCTCAACCCGGGATCCCCCACGGACCGGCGGCGGCAGCCGCACTGCACCTACCTCACGGCCGTCGCGGACGGCGGGCGGCTCACCGACGTGGAGCTCGTTTGCCTCCCGCGGCGCTGACCCGCGCTTCCGGCGGGCGCGGCCGGCCGGAGCAGGTCCGTCAGAGCAGACCCCGCAGCCTGTAGTAGCGCCGGCCCACCACGGTCCCGTTGACCCGGACCACGGCCCACACCAGCACGAGGAGCAGTGCCAGGACCACGATGGGCACGGGCACGAAGATCGCCCACACCACCAGTGCCATGCCGGGCACGGCGAGCAGGATCGGCCACGCGTACTGCACCATCTCCACCGCCATGTAGTCCTGCATCTCCCGCAGGACCGGGTCCTGCGGGATCGCGGCCCGGCGCACGGACATCCGCAGTCCCTTGGCGGCCCGGGCACGGGCCTCCATCAGGTCGTTCCGGGGGGCGTCGTCCGCACGGGTCAGGGACAGGACGATGCCGCTGACCAGCAGCGCCGCACCACCGGCCGTGGATCCCCACTGCGCGGGGCCCAGCGGACCGTCCTCGCCCAGCAGCAGGGCGGCCGCGATGCCGCCCAGCAGCCCGACGACCAGGCTCAGCACGGCGGCCAGGACGACGCGCCGGACCCAGACCGCATCGAGCTCCCCGAGCCGCGGGATCTGCACGTGCGGGTGCTCGGCTCCGCTGAGCCGGATCTCCTCGTCCATGGTCGTACCGTCCTCTCGTCGTCCGGGGTCTCCGTTCGGACACCTCCATTGTCCCGCGTCCGGGCGCCCGGGGCACCGGTGGCTCGGCCACGGACACGGCGC
>JAPSHS010000148.1 GCA_031179495.1 Kocuria sp.
TCAGGCGGCCGGCAGCGAGAGCGCCTCCAGGGCGGCACGCAGCTTGGTGGAGGACGTGTGCACCGTGTACGGGAAGTACACGACCTCCACCCCGACCGCTGCGAACTCCCGCTCGAGCCGCTCCCCCTTCGGGGTGCCGCGCCAGTCGTCGCCCTTGAAGAACACGTCGAAGCGCAGCTCCTGCCACGTGTCCAGCTTGTCCAGGAGCACCTCGGCGTGGACCTGGTCCACGTAGCGGATGTGCTCGACGATCTCCATCCGCTCCCGCAGCGAGACCACGGGACGGTGACCCTTGGTGATCTCGATCAGGTCGTCGGAGACCACCCCGGCGATCAGGTGGTCGCAGTGCTGCTTCGCCTGGCGCAGGATGTTCAGGTGCCCCACGTGGAACAGGTCGAAGGCTCCGGCGGCGTAGCCCACGCGGGGCCCCGGGGTGCTGTGCGGGATCGTGCGGCTCATGCTGTGCGCTCCTTCTCGGCCAGGACGCCGGGGCCCGGCAGGACCGCCGCGTCGACGGTGCCCCGGGGGCGTCCGGGTGCGGGCGGGGTCACGGCCTCGGCCACCTGGCCGCCGTAGACCTGGGGGTCGTGCCGCCGTCGTGCCACGGGGGCGTCGGCGACGGCCGCGGCGCGGAAGCGTGGCCACGCGTCGGCCACCGCGGTGAAGGCGTCGGCCAGCTGGGAGGCCGCGTCGGGCGCCATCGTGTCCGCGCCGGCCACGCAGGAGTAGGGCCCCACGGCCTCGCGCAGGCCCGTGTGGTCGGCCACCACCACGGGCCGGGCCGCCAGCACGGCCTCCACGGCGGTGTTGCCGAAGGCCTCGGTGACCACGGGCGGGACCACCACGACGTCGGCGGCCTCCATCCAGGGCCAGACGTCGTCGTGGAAGCCGCGGAACCGGACCCGGTGGGAGACCCCCGCTGTCTCGATCGTGCCGCGCAGCTGCTCCCCGTACCACTCCTTGCCGGGGACCACGTCACCGACGAGGTCGAGGACCGCGTTGACGCCGCGCTCCTCGAGCAGACGCAGCGCCTCCACCAGGAGGTGCACGCCCTTGCGCTCGGAGAGCCGCCCCACGTAGACGATGCGCAGCTGCCCGTCCAGCTCGGGTCGCGCAGGTCGGGGGTTCCCGGGACCTGCCACTCCGTTGAGCACGACGGTCGACCGGTTCGCGAGCCGCGGCACCGCTTCGACCAGGCACGCGAGCGTGCACTCGCTGTTGACGAGCACCCGGTGGGCCGGCAGGACGGGCAGCGCCAGCCCGAGGCGGATGAGGGCCGGCATCTCGAGCTCCGCCTCGTGGACGTGGACGACGACGTGGGACCCGGCCCAGCGCGCCAGGAGCGGCCACACGGGCAGCACCTCCGTGCTGACGTACACGGCCCGCGGCCGCAGCCGGCGCAGCGTCCGCAGCGCGGGAAGGAGCCCGGCCGCGGTGTCGCGCACCAGCGCGGGCCAGTGGCGGGGCTCGAGGTGGCGCTTCTCGAGCACGAGGGAGAAGACCTGCTCCACGCGGGCGCCCGCGGCCAGGAGCCGGGGCACCAGGGGGCCGGGTCCGGGAACGGCCACGACGACGTCGCCGTGGGCGTCCACCAGCTGCCGGACGGACTCCAGCAGCATCCGGTCGGCGCCGTACAGGTCGGAGCTCGGATGGACCACCAGGACGGGTCCCTGGTCATCGGTGCGGGTGCGGCGGGTCATCCGAGCCTCCTCATGTCGTTGAACCACTTGGGCAGGGCCAGGGCGGTGTGCCCGGCCAGGGCGGCGCACAGCAGGGTGTAGACGACGACGAACGCGTCGGTCCAGCCCAGCAGCACGAAGGACAGGCACACGACCCCGTAGTCGACGGCCAGCAGCACCACGGAGCGCAGGGGCCGGAACTGCCCCGGCCGGCGCAGGGGCACCCCCCTGATCTGCTTGAGCGAGTCGTTGAGGATGATCGTGAAGAACGCCACGTTCTCCAGGGCCAGGAAGGCCAGCGGGACGAGCAGCCAGGCCGTGGGGACGTCGAAGAACCGCGCCGCGGCCACGAGGACCGCGATGTGCAGCAGCGAGATCTTGGCGCAGTCGACGACGTGGTCCAGCCACTCCCCCGCGGCCGAGCCGCCCCCGCGCAGCCGGGCCACCTGGCCGTCGGCGGAGTCGAAGGCGTAGCCCAGCGCCAGGAGGAAGGCCACCAGCACGCCCGACCACACCGAGGGCGGGACGAGCGCGAGAACGAGGATCCCGGCCGCCGAGCACGCCGCGCTGATCGCGGTGACCCGGTTGGGGCTGAGTCCTGCCCGGTGGGCGGCGGCAGCCAGGAGCCGGCCCGCGGGCCGGTTGACGAACACGGAGTACGCGGGCGCCCCCGCGGCGCGGCCCTTCTGGGCCGCGGCGAGCTGCGCCACGGTCTCCCAGTAGGTCGGGCGGCGGGTCGTGCTCTCCGGAGAGGCGGTCACGAGGTCCGCACCTCCTCGGCGTCACCGGCCGTGCGCCGGTGCAGAGCGCCGCTGCGGACCGCGACGGGAGCGCCGACGGAGGCGGGCACCCGCACCGCGGTCGGGTCCGAGGCCCACACGCGTCCCGTGCGCCGGCCGGTGGCGGTGCCCCGGGTGGACGCACCGTCCACCACCCGGCGGGCCAGCCGCTCGTAGCCGTCGGTCACCCGGTCCCAGTCGTAGCGCTCCTGGACGCGCACGGCCAGCCGCTCACCGCGGCGGACCTGGTCCAGCGGGTCCGCCTCGGCGGCCCTGAGCAGTGCCGGGAGGTCCTCGCTGCCGCGGAAGAAGTGCGCGTCCGGACCGAGGACCTCGCGGTTGAAGACCACGTCGTACGCCAGTGTCGAGGCGGCCGCGCCCATGGCCCGCAGCAGGGAGGGGTTGGTCCCGCCCACCGAGTGGCCGTGCACGTAGGTGAGGGCGTTGCCGTAGAGCTGGTTGAGGACCGTCTGGTCCCAGACGCCGCCGAGCAGGCGGATGCGCGGGTCGGCGGCCGCCGTGCGCTCGATCCGGTCGATGTAGTCGGCGGCGTAGGGGGCGGTGCCCACGATCACCAGCGGCAGCTCCGCCGAGCTGCGGTGGTAGCCCTCCACGATCATGTCCACGTGGTTCTCCGGCTCCAGCCGGGCGACCACGAGGTGGTAGCCGTGCCGGGCGAGGCCCAGGCCGGCCAGTGCGTCGGAGCCGGTGTCCCCGAGGACGGGGGCCCCGTAGGAGAGCATCGTGGTGTCCACGTCGAACTCGTGGCGGTAGTAGTCCTGGATCCCGACGGCATCGGCGATCAGGGCATCCGCCCAGCGGACGGACAGGGCCTCGGCGCGGCGGTAGTAGGTGCGCCCGACGGGCCCCCACTTGCCCCGTTTCCAGTCGAGGCCGTCGACGTGGACGACCACCGGGGTGCCGCCGCTGCGCAGCAGCGGGATCAGCGGCGCGTTGGCCGGGTTGAAGACGAAGTTCACGTCCGTGTCCCGCCGCGCCAGGTGGCGCAGTCCGGACATCGTCGTGTGGCTGAGGGTCTCGACCGCCTTGCCGCGCACGGCCGGCAGGTGCACCAGGCGCATGCCCTTGTGCGTGCTCGGATCCGGGGTCGCCGGGTCACCGCTGAGCTTGGCGGCGTTGCCTCTGCGGCAGTGCACGACCACCTCGTGGCCACGCGCGGCCAGTCTCGAGCCGATCTCCTCGATGGCCGTCTCGAAGCCTCCGTAGGCCGCCGGGACGCCCCGGGTGCCGATCATGCCGATGCGCAGTGCCTCGGCCGTCGTCGTGCGGCCGGTGTTCCGGCCGGTGGTGTCCTGCATGGTGTCTCCCCCCTGTGGTGCTTCCTGTCCGGAAGCGGGGCGACCGTCCCCACGGTCGCCCGTTGCTGATGGTGCGGTGTTGGGCGGGTCCTTCCGCCGGCACCCCCCGGTGCCGGCGGAAGGACCCTCGTGCATCGGCCGGGTCAGCCGGCGGCCGCGGGACCGGTGGTGCGTGCGGTGAAGTGGTTGACGTGCAGGG
>JAPSHS010000149.1 GCA_031179495.1 Kocuria sp.
TGGCCCAGGTCCTGACCCGCTCCAGCTACCTCCTCGACGGGGTGGCCTGCCCCGACCCCGGCACCACCATCCCCGACGAAGCCGTCCTCGACGTCCTGCCCCCCTTCTCCGGCGGATGAACACCCCGCGTCAGGGGTGACGCCGGGACCCACCTCCGGAACAGATTTCCCACCCATCCGAGAAGGAGACGACATGTCCGTGCACGACGACGACACCCTCGACCTGGACCAGTGGAGCCAGCGGCTCACCCAGGCGCTGCAGATCCTGGACCTGAAGGTGGACACCCGGGAGATCCTGGAGCTCGCCGAGCGGGCCTCCGGGGCGGTCGCCCCCGGGGCCGGAGCGCTGACCACCTTCTACGTCGGCTACGCCGCGGCCCTGGACGCGGCCGCCAGCCGTACCGGCAGGACCCCGGACCAGGCGGTGCGCGACGCCGCGGGCACCGCCCGGCGCCTCGCCGAGGACGGTGCTCACGGCGGCCAGGACAGCATCGGATGGGCCGCCACCGGCCAGTAGGCACGGGCAGGGGAACGACGCACGGCCTCGCCCCGATCCCGAGACCGGCAGAACACGACCGCCTCCCCCTCTTCCTGCAGGGGGGCGGCGGTCGCGTTCGTCGTGGCCGGGGCAGAGCCCGGTTCAGACGGTGGCAGGCATGTCTGCCTGTTCGTTCTCCTCGCCGCTGCCGCCGGCGGGTCCGTCGTCGGCCGGTTCCAGGCGGATGATCACGCCCTTGGAGACCGGGGTGTTGGAGCCCTTGACGGTGTCGTCCAGGGGCACCAGCACGTTGGCCTCGGGGTAGTAGGCCGCCGCGCAGCCGCGGGCGGCCGGGTAGGACACGATGCGCCACCTGCGCAGCACCCGGTCCTTGCCGTCGACGTACTCCCCGTGCACATCCACCAGCTGACCGTCGGCGAAGCCCAGCTCCTCGAGGTCCTGGGGGTTGACGAAGATCACGTGCCGGCCCTTCTTGATCCCGCGGTAGCGGTCGTTGTAGCCGTAGATCGTGGTGTTGAACTGGTCGTGGGAGCGCAGGGTCTGCAGGATCAGCCGCCCCGGCGGGCACTGGAGCAGGTCCAGGGCGTTCACGCTCAGCTGCGCCTTGCCGGTGGGGGTGTTGAAGGTCCGGGAGTCCCGCGGCCCGTTGGCCAGCACGAACCCGCCCTCCTGCCGGATCCGCTGGTTGTAGTCCTCGCACCCGACCACCACGTGGGAGATGTGCTCGCGGATCAGGTCGTAGTCGGCCTCGAAGCCCTCCCAGTCCGCATCGATCCTGTCCCCCAGCGTGGCCCGGCCCAGCCGGGCGATGATCGCGATCTCCGACAGCAGGTTCTCCGACACCGGGGCGACCTTGCCCCAGGAGGGGTGCACCGCGCTCACGGTGTCCTCCACCGAGACGAACTGCTCCCCACCGGCCTGCACATCGATCTCGGTCCGGCCCATGGTCGGCAGGATCAGCGCCTCGGCCCCGGTCACGGTGTGGGAGCGGTTGAGCTTGGTGGAGATCTGCACGTTCATCTCCAGCCGGCTCATCGCCGCCTCGGTCGCGGCGCTGTCCGACATCGCCGCGGTGAAGTTCCCGCCCAGGGCCAGGAAGAACTTGATCCTCCCGTCACGCATCTGCCGCACCGCGTCCACCGCGTCCACCCCGTGCTCCCGCGGCGGTGCGAAGGAGAACTCCCGGCCCAGGGCGTCCAGGAACGCCGGGGGCATCTGCTCCCAGATCCCCATCGTCCGGTCCCCCTGCACATTGGAGTGCCCCCGGATCGGGGAGGCCCCGGCGCCGGGCTTGCCGATGTTGCCGCGCAGCAGCAGCAGGTTGATGATCTCCTTGATCGTGGCCACACCGTTCTTCTGCTGGGTCACGCCCATCGCCCAGGTGATGATCACCTTCTCCGCGGCCAGATACCGGTCCGCGAGCTCGTCGATCTCCTCCGCGGTCAGACCGGTGGCCGCCAGCACCGTGGCCTCGTCCAGCTCCGCCAGATGCGCCCGCAGCTGCTCCAGGCCCTCGCAGTGGGTGCTGAGGAACTCGTGGTCGAGCACCGTGCCCGGAGCCGCGTCCTCCGCGGCCAGCACCCGCTGGGACACCGCCTGCAGCAGCGCCATGTCCCCGCCGGCGCGGATCTGCAGGAACTGATCCGCCAACTCGGTACCCCGCCCGATCACGCCCTTGGGCTTCTGCGGGTTCTTGAACCGGCGCAACCCGGCCTCCGGCAGCGGGTTCACCGCCACGATCTGCCCGCCGTTCTCCTTCTGCCGCTCCATCGCGGTGAGCATCCGCGGGTGATTGGTCCCCGGGTTCTGCCCGATCACGATCATCAGGTCCGAGTTCACGAAATCGTCATAGGTCACGGTGGCCTTGCCCACGCCGATGGTCTGGCCCATCCCCCACCCGGAGGACTCATGACACATGTTCGAGCAGTCCGGCAGATTGTTCGTCCCGAACCCGCGCACGAACAGCTGGTACAGGAACGCCGCCTCGTTCGAGGCCCGCCCACTGGTGTAGAACGCCGCCTCGTCCGGCGAGCCCAGGCTCTTCAGCTTGCCCGCCACCAGCCCGATCGCCTCGTCCCAGCCGATCGGGCGGTAGTGGTCCTCCCCGGCGGCCTTGTACACCGGCTCGGTGAGCCTGCCCTGCATCCCCAGCCAGTACTCCGAGCGCTCCCGCAGCTCACTGATCGGGTGCTCCGCCCAGAACTCGGACGCCACCGTGACCGGAGTCGCCTCCCATGTCACCGCCTTCGCCCCGTTCTCGCAGAACTCGAACGTGCTCCGGTGCCCCGGATCCGGCCACGCACAGCTCATGCAGTCAAAACCACCCCGCTGATTCATCCCCAGCAGAGTCCGGCCCGCGCGCCCCGCGCCCATGTGCTCCAGCGCCGGTTCCATCGAGTAGTACACCGCCGGCAGCCCACCGGCCCAGTCCTTCGGTCTGCCCACCTCGAGATCGTTCTCGTCGACCTCGCGCACCGGAGGGTTCGATCGTGTCATGGGGTGTTCCCCTTCTCTCTCGCTGGCGTCGTGACCGAAGGACCCGCGCACGCTGTCACCGGACATCCTGCTCGGCGGCGCTCCTGCGGACGGAGGACGGACGAAGTGCGGGCTTCATTCCCGGAATCGCGGCCTCCTCGGCCCCGAACGGCACCAGGGAGCAAACCGTGCATCCGTCATGCGCAACGGCAGTCACATTGCGCAACATTGTCCGAGGGGCTGACCGGGGTGTCAAGGATCACGCCCCCTATGTGACGGTCCCGTGGAAAGTCGATCCTCCCGCTTGACAGGCGGATGTGAGACGCCTCACGCTGGACCCATAATATGAAGCACGTTGCGCAGTATGAGGTTGCTGGACATCAGTGGTCCTCCCCGGTACCGCGTTCCTGTCTTTGCTCCCAGAGATCTGAAAGGGGTCCTCCATGGAGTCCCTCGTCATTGTCGGGGCGTCCCTGGCCGGCCTGTCGGCCGCGCGGGCCGCGCGCAGCCTCGGGTTCGGTGGGCGTGTGGTGATCATCGGTGATGAGCTGCAGCGCCCCTACGACCGTCCGCCGCTGTCGAAGGACTTCCTGGCCGGGCAGATCGAGATCGAGGACCTGACCCTGGAGACCGACACCGAGGCCCTGGACGCGGAGTGGATCCTCGGGACCCGGGCGGTGTCCTTCGACCCGTCCACCCGCCTGGTGCACCTGGAGGACGGGGCCAGCGTCCACGCCGACGCCCTGGTCATCGCCACCGGGGCCTCGCCGCGGAACCTGCCCCAGATCGCGGGCGCGGACAACGTGGTGACCCTGCGCACCGCCGCCGACGCGCAGAGGCTGCGCGAGCTCGTCCGCCGCGGCGGGCGCATGGTGGTCATCGGCGCCGGGTTCATCGGCGCCGAGGTCGCCTCCACCGCCCACGCCCTGGGCATGGAGGTCACCGTGGTGGAGAAGTCCCCGACCCCGCTGTGCGGGCCGCTGGGCGCCCAGCTGGGCGCGG
>JAPSHS010000150.1 GCA_031179495.1 Kocuria sp.
GCTTCTCGCCCTCGCCGGCAGTCGGTCTCCCCGCCGACGGTGCTCTCCGATCACGCCGAGCGACGGCTCCCTCCCCGCCCGCACCTGGGATGCTCCTCCGAGTGACGGCGTCCCCCTGGATCCCCGGCGGCTCCTCGTTCCCGGGTCGAGGTGGCTCTCGGAGGACGTCGGACCGGGATGACGGTGGGTCGCGGAGCGGTGGCGTGCGTCCGCAGTCGGCTCCGCCGGTGGTTCCCCTGTCCGATGCGGCGGGACGGCACGACGCGCCTCGCCGAGGAACGGTGCCCGTCGACGGACGGCGGCTCCTCGAGGACCTAGGGCCTACTGTGCGTGTTCCACGTGGAACATTGCATGTGGCGGTCTGTGGGACGCACGCGACGATGACGCACCGAGGACACGCGTTATACCCGGAACGGCCATGCACCACCGCCGCGCGGCAGATCAGCGGCGGATGCGCCTCGGCTAGAATTGTCCGGATTGCCGCGCGAGGGAAAGGAACACCGTGAGCGAACGACGACGTGGTCTCGGCCGGGGACTGGGGGCACTGATACCGAGTGCACCGGCCGCCGCAGGACCGGCGAAGGACCAGTCGGCACCGTCCGCAGCCGCTGAAGCGGCCCCGTCCCCCATCACGACCACGTCCGTGACGACGGAGAACGGTACGGCTGCGCGTCCTGTTCCACGTGAAACATCTCGTACGGAACGGCCCGAGGCAGCAGCTGGTGTGGAGCCATCGCCTCGGACCAGCGGCTCAGCCGGAGGACCTGCGTCGGCGCCTTCCGGGGAAGTTCGCCCGGAGAACGGGCGGGAGGCGGGAGGACGTCCCGCCGAGCCCGTGGACCACGAGCCTGAGCACCAGCCCGATGACGCTCAGGACGCCCGCCTGTCCACCCGGCCGGGAGCGGCCGGTCCCGCCCGGCGGGCCGTGAGCCCTGCGGCGCGCCAGAAGGCGATGAAGACCCGGATGGACATGGGCGAGGCACTGCGCAACACCACACTGGTCAGCCGACCGTCCGACATGTTCTTCCTGCCGTCCGGCGCCCCGGACCGGAGCCGAGGAGCGGACGTGGTCTCGGCGGACGAGAGGCCGCCTGCCGGTCCGGACGGGTCTCGGCCCGAGGCCTCGCCGGTGTCCGAGGCGGAGCCCGCTTCCCGTGCACCACGGCAGACGCCGACCCCGCCGGACGCTGAGGTCGAGGACATGCCGGGCACCACCCGCACGACGCACCCAGCATCGCGGAACTCCGCCCCGGGTGTGGATGTTTCACGTGAAACGCCCGCTTCGCCTGCATCGCCGGACACGACGGCGAGTGGAACGACCGGGGCGTCGACGCCGCCCGAGCACAATCGGGAACCCATGCCGGGGGACGAGCCGGAGAGCGACGTCCCACGTGGAACGACGGCGTCCGGCGACGACCTGACGGCCGTGCCGGGGGCGACCTTCGCGGAGCTTCCCGTCGCGTCGATCCACCCGAACCGTAAGCAGCCGCGACAGGTCTTCGACGAGGAGGAGCTCGCGGAACTCGCGTACTCCATCGGCGAACTCGGCGTGCTGCAGCCCATCGTCGTGCGTCCGAGCCGGGAGGAGGGGGACCCGTCGTACGAGCTCGTCATGGGGGAGCGGCGGTGGCGGGCGACCCAGCGTGCCGGCCTGTCCACCATTCCCGCGATCGTCCGGGAGACCGCCGACGACGACCTGCTCCGTGACGCGCTGCTGGAGAACCTGCACCGCAGCCAGCTGAACCCGCTCGAGGAGGCCGCCGCCTATCAGCAGCTGATGGAGGAGTTCGGCACCACGCAGGAAGAGCTGTCGCGCCGGATCGGCCGGTCGAGGCCCCAGATCAGCAACACGATCCGTCTGCTGCGGCTTCCACCGCTCGTCCAGCGGCGTGTCGCGGCCGGTGTTCTCTCGTCCGGGCATGCCCGCGCGCTGCTCTCCCTGGCGGAGCCGGCGGAGATGGAGCGGCTCGCACAGCGGATCGTGGCCGAGGGGCTCTCCGTGCGGGCGACCGAGGAGGCCGTGGCACTGGCCGACGGCGCCGAGCGGAAGCCCCGGCGAACGAAGACGTCGACGGGTCGTCACCAGGAACGGCTCGACTACATCGCCGACGCCTTCTCGGACCGACTGGACACCAGTGTCAAGATCGCCCTGGGTTCGCGGAAGGGCAGGATGACGATCGAGTTCGCCTCCGTGGAGGACCTGAACCGGATCATCGACGTGCTCGATCCGGGCATGGAGCCTTCCTGAGCCGGGCCCGACACGACGGAGCCCCGGTGTTCCACGTGAAACACCGGGGCTCCGTGCTGTGCGGCGGGCGGCTCAGCGGCCGTTGAAATCCACGACGTCGTCGAGCCGCATGGTCCCCGTGGGGACGTCGTCGTCGGCCAGGAGGAACATCCGCTGGAGACCGAACACGATGGCCTCTGCCAGGTGGTTGCGGTGCTCGGGGTTCGCGAGGGCCGCCCGGTCCGCAGGACCGGAGAGGTAGCCGAGGTCCAGCCAGACGGTGGGGACGTCGTGGGAGCGCAGCAGGTCCCACTGCCGGGCGTGGGTGCCCAGGTCCAGGGCGCCGGTCCGGGCCACCATCTCCTTGAGCACGAGTGCCGCGGCCCGCTCGCCGATGGGGGAGTAGACCTCCGAGCCGTCCTGTCGGCCCCAGTAGTAGGACGCGAGCCCCGAGGCGGCGGGAGAGCTGTTGCAGTCGCAGTGCAGGGAGACGACGACGGAGTCGGGCCGGCTCTCGACGGCGTCCTGCACGGAGGCCACACCGTGCACCGGCTCCCCGCGGCGGTCCCGCAGCTCACGGTCGGGCGAGACGATCGCCGGGTCCGCGCCGATCTCCCGGAGCAGCTCGACGGCTCGCACGGCCACGTCGGTGGTGATCTCGTCGGCGCGCTCGACGAAATCGGGGGTGGCGGACGCCGGCGGCTGCTGACCTGCGGCCCGGGAGGGCAGGAGGACCACGGAGCGGCCCCGCAGGGCTGAGGTGGCTCGCTCGAGGCGGTGGTAGTCGCGCAGCGAGAAGGCCTTCGAGGAGGTGATGTTCTTGTTGATCCGGGCGAGGGCCGCGATCGTCTCGCGGTCCACCACCCCTGTGGTCTCGACCCCCAGGCTCTGCTGGAGCTCGAGCACGGCGTGGTGCGTGCTCTGCGTGAAGACGCCGTTGAGGTGTCCGTAGTAGAAGCCCAACCGGGAGAGGTTGTGCTGCAGCATGGCGACGTCGTCACCGCGCAGCGGAAGGTCGTCGTCGACGTAGAGGGGGCGGTCCCCCAGGGCGTACTGGGCCTCGTTGAGGCAGCGGTCCGTCTCGGGCCCCACCAGGCCGTCGACGATGAGACCGCGTTCCTGCTGGAAGGCCCGCACGGCGGCGTCGACGTGGTCGTCGAAGTAGGACGGGTTGTTCACGTCCTGCGGCGCGAGGTAGGCCACGGTGACGCCGGCACGGAGCAGACGCTCCCGCAGGCCCACCACGCGCCTGTTGGTCATGGTCCGGCGCAGCATCGGTTCGGTGTCGTCGAGTTTCACAGGTGCCCCACGGGTCGTCGTCGGTGCCGCCAACGGCTCATCCGTCCCCTCCCGCGCGGGGAGAGGACGGATGAGCGCGAGGTGGCCGGGATGGTCGGTGCGACCGGTCAGTTCCCGGGGGTCAGGTAGTCGGCGAACTCCTTCTCGAGGGCGCTCTTGGGCTTGGCGCCGATGGCCTTCCTGACGACCTCGCCGCCCGAGAAGAGGTAGATCGCGGGGATGGAGGTGATGCCGTACTGCGAGGCCACGGCGGGGTTCTCGTCGACGTTGAGCTTGACGACCTCGATCGCCTCCGCGTGCTCGGCGGCGATCGCGTCCAGGACGGGGCCGACCATGCGGCACGGGCCGCACCACTCGGCCCAGAAGTCGACGATGACGGGCTTGTCCGACTCCAGGACCTCGGTCCTGAAGTCGGCGTCGGTGACGTTCTTGGCGGCGC
>JAPSHS010000151.1 GCA_031179495.1 Kocuria sp.
GGCCTGGCGCCGCTGGGGCTGTCCCGGCGGCCCAAGAACCTGGCCGGCAAGCAGGCCGCCGCCGCCGTGGGGCAGGGGCTGCTCATGGGCCGCTACATCGAGTCCTTCGCCCGCTACGGCGTCACCGTGGGCCAGGTGCTGGTCACCGCGGAGGACCTCATGCGACGCAACCACTACCAGAACACGCACCGCCAGATCGAGCGGCTGCTCGACTTCGGCGTGCTGCCGATCGTCAACGAGAACGACGCCGTGGCCACGCAGGAGATCAAGTTCGGCGACAACGACCGGATCGCCGCCCTGATCGCCCACCTGATCAAGGCGGACGTCCTGCTGCTGCTCTCCGACGTCGACGCCCTCTACACCAGGGACCCCCGCCAGGGCGGGGACCGGATCCCGGTGGTCAACGACCCCGTCAAGGACCTCGAGGGCGTGCAGATCGGGTCGATCGGCCGCGCCGGCGTCGGCTCCGGCGGGATGGTCACCAAGGTCCAGGCCGCCCGGATCGCCGCGGCCTCCGGCATCCCCGCGCTCGTCACCTCGGCGCAGAACATCACCCGCGCCCTGGACGGCGAGGACGTCGGCACCTGGTTCGCGACCTCCGGAGGGCGGCGCAACGTCCGGCTGCTGTGGCTGGCCCACCTCGCGGACATCAAGGGCTCCCTGACCCTGGACCCGGGCGCCGTCGACGCGATCCGCGACCGCAACTCCCTCCTGGCCGCCGGGGTCACCGGGGTGTCCGGCATCTTCGAAGCGGGGGAGCCGGTCTCGCTGCGGGACCAGGACGGCCAGGAGATCGCGCACGGGCTGACCAACTACTCGTCGGACGAGATCCCGCCGATGCTCGGCAAGTCGACCTCGGTGCTGGCGGAGGAGCTCGGGGACGACTACAGCCGGGAGCTCGTGCACGTGGACAACCTCGTGGTCCTGCGCTCCCGCGGCGCGCGGACTAAGCTGAAGAGATGACTTCCGCCGCACACGATTCCGTGACCACCGACGAAGCCACCACGACCGGCAGGGCGGTCGTGTCCGACCACGGCATCATCGCGACCTTCGGGGAGGACCCCGTCGCCGGTGTCGCCGCGATGGCCGACGACGCCCGGGACTCCGCCCGCGTGCTCGGCCGCGCCACCCGGGCCTGGAAGGACCGGGCGCTGCTCGCCATCGCCCACCGGATCGAGCGCAAGCAGGACGTCGTGCTCGCCGCCAACGCCAGGGACCTGGAGCGGGGCCGGGCGAACGGGACCTCCGCGGCCCTGCTGGACCGGCTCAAGCTCGACGCGCAGCGGATCGCCGGACTGGCCGAGAGCCTGCGCGAGCTGGCCGCGCTGCCCGACCCCGTGGGCGGGTTCGTCCGTGGCGGCACCCTGCCCAACGGCCTGCGGATGCGCCAGGTGCGCGTGCCGATGGGCGTGGTCGGGGCCATCTACGAGGCCCGCCCCAACGTGACCGTCGACATCGCCGGCATCGCCCTGAAGTCCGGCAACGCCGTGCTGCTGCGCGGCGGCTCCGCGGCGGAGGAGAGCAACCGGGCCCTCGTGGGCATCATCCGCGACTCCCTCGCCGACGTGAAGCTGCCCGTGGACTGCGTCCAGAGCGTCGACGAGTACGGCCGCGACGGCGCGAACGCCCTGATGGCGGCGCGCGGCAAGGTCGACGTCCTCATCCCGCGCGGCGGGCACGGCCTGATCCAGTCCGTCGTGCAGAACGCCAAGGTCCCCGTCATCGAGACCGGTGAGGGCAACGTCCACCTCTTCGTCGACCACTCGGCGTCGAAGGACATGGCGGTCAAGCTCGTCGTCAACTCGAAGACCCACCGCACCAGCACCTGCAACACCACGGAGACCCTCCTGCTGCACAGCGGGTTCCAGCACGGACCCGCCGTGCTGGCCGCCCTCGACAAGGCAGGGGTCACCCTGCACGTGGACGAGCGCGCCGAGGCCATGCTGCCGGCCGGCAGCCACCACGTGCGCGCCACCGACGAGGACTGGGGCACGGAGTACCTGTCCATGGACCTGGCCGTGAAGGTGGTCGACTCCCTGGACGAGGCACTCCTGCACATCGACCGGTGGTCCACCCGGCACACGGAGGCGATCGTGACCAACGACCTCGCCGCCGCCGAGCGGTTCGTCGCCGAGATCGACGCCGCCGCGGTCATGGTCAACGCCTCCACCCGGTTCACCGACGGAGGGCAGCTCGGCCTCGGGGCCGAGATCGGGATCTCCACCCAGAAGATGCACGCCCGCGGGCCGATGGGCCTCGAGGAGCTGACCACGACCAAGTGGATCGTCCAGGGCGACGGGCACGTCCGCTCCTGAGCTCCCCGCGCGGCGGGCCCGCCGCGGATTCAGTACGATGAGTACCGTCCGGGCCCGCCGGCCGAGGCGGCACGGGCCGCTCACCGATCACCGGCCGTCGCGCCGGCAGCAGAAGGGATCCCCATGTTCCAGCAGTCCGTCACCACCGTCCTCGCGGCAGTCGAGGGCGGGCACGCCGCCGCCGAGGCCGGGATCCCTCCCGTCGTCTGGGGGGCCTCCGTGTTCGCCGTGCTGATCGGCTCGATGATCGTGGCGCTCTCCTTCGCCAACCGCGGGCTCAGCCCGGAGGTCGGCCAGCACCAGGACCCCGCGGACCTGCCGGCCGACGAGCAGGCGCTGCTCGCCGAGTACGACGCCAAGCGCCACGGCTGAGCCGGGGAGCCCCTTCGTCGTGACGACCGCTGCACAGGATGCCACCGCCGCCTTCCGGGACCTGCCCGGGACGGGGACGGCCGTCCCGCCCCGCAGGCCGGGGCGGACCCGGCTGGGCGTCATGGGCGGGACGTTCGACCCCGTCCACCACGGCCACCTCGTGGCCGCCTCCGAGGTGGCGGAGGAGTTCGACCTCGACGAGGTCGTGTTCGTGCCCACCGGACGCCCGTGGCAGAAGGCCGCGAACGCCGTCAGCCCCGCCGAGCACCGCTACCTCATGACGGTGATCGCCACGGCGTCCAACCCGCGGTTCACCGTCAGCCGGGTCGACATCGACCGCAACGGCCCCACGTTCACCGTGGACACCCTGCGGGACCTCAAGCGGCAGCGCCCGGAGGCGGACCTGTTCTTCATCACGGGCGCCGACGTGATGGCGGAGATCCTGACCTGGAAGGGCGCCGAGGAGCTCTGGGAGCTCGCCCACTTCGTGGGCGTCACCCGCCCCGGCCACGACCTCGCGGCGCCCGTGGGGTCCAGCGGGGTGCACCTGCTGGAGGTCCCGGCCATGGCGATCTCCTCCACGGACTGCCGCACCCGGGTCGCCCAGCACAAGCCGGTCTGGTACCTCGTGCCCGACGGCGTGGTGCAGTACATCCACAAGTACGGCCTCTACCTCGGCCCCGAGGAGGGCGCGGAGGCCGACCGCGTCGGCGGGCCCTCGCGCTCGGTCCCGGCGAAGGCCCTCTGATGGCCGGCGAGGACGGGGCGCGGGACGCCGCCGGCACGCCCGAGCCGCAGAGCTCCGCCGGGCCCGCTCCGATCATCGACCTCGGGGGGGACGCCGTGCCGGTGCGCCCGGTCAAGCCGCTCGGGCCGCGGCGCCTGGCCCGCCTGCAGCGGGAGCTCGCCGAACGCGCCCGTGAACTCGAACAGTCCGGCGGGGACCCGGCCGACCCGGACCTGCTCGAGAAGCAGCGCCGGTTCGCCGAGCTCGCCGCCGGGGCGGAGGCCGCGAACGCCGGGCCCGCCGGCGGGACCGGCGTCCCCGAGCCCGTCACCCCGCAGCCCTCCGGACCGGCACCCGTCGAACCGGCGCCTGCGGAACCGGCCGAGCAGATCACCGTCGTCCTCCCGGGCGCCGACGCCCCGGCCGGCGCGGACGGGCACGTCGGCCACGACCCGGTGCACGTCGACCCGTCCCTGTTCAGCAACCGGCTCGCGCCGGAGGAGCTGGCCGCGCTCACGCACA
>JAPSHS010000034.1 GCA_031179495.1 Kocuria sp.
CCGGCGTCGGCACGGCGGTGGGCTCCGCGGAGGGGGCTCCGCTCTCCCCGGGACCGGCCGTGCTCGCCGGGGTGGGCGCCGCCGTCGGCTCGCCCGTGGGCTCGGACGCGCCCTCGCCCTCCGCCGACCCGCCGTCACCGTCGGCCGGGGCCTCGGCGGCGTAGCCGGGCACGTCCCCGGTGCCGGGCGTCGGCTCGAAGCGCACCCACCCGGCGTCCTCGAACCACAGCTCCGGCCACGCGTGGGCGTCCCGCGGCAGGACGGTGAAGGAGCCCGCGTCCGCCGCGGCGTCCCGGAAGGGCTCCTGGCCCGGGACCTCGGCGGGCGGCAGGTAGCCGACCGCCACGCGGGCCGGGATGCCCAGCTCGCGCGCCATGACGGCCATCGCCGGGGCGAAGTGCCCGGCGTAGCCGGTGCGGGTGGCGAGGAACTCCTCGAGGGCGGCCATCCCGCCCGCGTCGTAGCCCTGGGCCGCCGGGGCGTCCACGTCGTAGCGGAACTCCTCCGAGCGCAGCCACTCCTGCAGGGCCAGCGCCTGGTCGAACGCGGTGGGCGCGTCCCCGGCCCGTTCCCGCGCGGCCTCCCGCAGCGCGGCCGGGGTGTCCTCCGGCAGCTCCCGGTACGGGGCGAGCTCCGGGGTCCGCGGGGCGGCGGGGGCCTCGCGCAGCTGCGCGGACGTGGGCCCGGGCGCGACCGCCCGCACCTCGTAGGCGGTGCCCTCGGACGGGACCCGGTCCCCGTGCACGGTGAGGTCCTGGGGGCTCCAGGACCAGGCACCGTCCTCGAGCCCGGTCACGCCCACGGGCGCCCAGGGCAGGGGGAGCCAGCGCTCGGGCCAGTTCCGCAGCTCCACGGCCGTGCTGCGCTCGGGGGCCGCGCCCGCGGGAGCGCCGGGACCGGGGGCGCCGGGGCCGAGGCCGTCGAGGCCGGGCTCCAGGCCGGTGCTGTCCGGGAACCACTCGGCCCCGGAGAAGTCGTCGAGGACGAGCACCCGCAGCAGCTCGGGCTCACCGGTGCCCGTGGTGTACTCCAGCCGCGGCCGCTGCTCGGCCGAGCGCAGGTCCTGGCCCACGGCCCGCAGCGGACCCACCCCGGCGGCCCGGTCGCCGCCCGGCCCGCTGCCCTGCGGGAACGCCCCGTGCACGAATCCCGGCACGAACCCCGGGACCAGCAGGGTCACGGCGAGCACCCCGGCGCCCACGACCAGGGCCCGTGGCCAGGTGCCGGGGGCCGCGGCGGTGCGGGCCTCCCGCACCGCCCCCCAGTGCCGGGCACCGGCCAGCAGGACCAGGGCGGCGAGCACGGCCGCCGCGGTCCCGGCGGCGCCGACGCTCCCCGGCAGGACCAGGGCGGGCACCAGCAGCGGCACCAGCACGCCCAGCGCGCTGGCCCCGGGCAGCCGCAGCGCCACGAGCACGGTGTCGACGAAGAGGGTCACCAGGCCCGCGCCGAGGGCCGCGACGAACGCGAGCGCCGCCGCGTCCGGGTACGGGGCCGGGCGCTCCGCGACGATCCCGGCGGCCTCCCGCCCGAGCTCCGCGGCCCGGGCCAGGCTCCCGGGGGTCGGGACGAAGCCCAGCAGCGCGGGCTCGCGCAGGAACAGCACCGTGAGCGCGAGCGCCAGGGCGCCGGCGCCGAACAGGGGCGCGAGCACGGCGGGCAGCCGCAGCCCCCGCGACGTGGCCGTGGCGGCCAGCACCGCCAGCGCGGCCAGCAGGCACCCGGGCACCCAGCCGGCGCCGTCGAGGACGTCGGCCAGGCCCACGCAGGACAGCCCGACGGCCACCAGGACCGTGCCGGCCAGCCCGAGCACGGCCTGCACGGGGAGACGCCGACGGGGTGCCGGGGGCGCGCCGGGGGAGTCCGGGGCGGGCACGGTCGCGGCGGTCACCGGACGGCCCCGGCCGTCCGGGCCCCGGTGCCCAGGTGCGCCCACGCGTCCTCGGCGGCGGTGGCCGCGCCGACGACGACGACGGACCAGCCCGCCGCCTCGAGCACCGCCGCCGCCTCCGGGACCCGGTCCGGGGAGGCGCCCACCAGGACCGCGCTGCCGGCGCCCGCACGGAGCGTGCCGCGCAGGACCCGCTCGGCGCCCGCACGGTCCAGGTCCCCCGAGACCAGCAGCACCGGGTGGACCAGGCCGTCGCGGTCGAACCGGTCGGCCAGCCCGTCGTCGCCGCCGTCCTCCTTCCCGTCGTGGTCGCCGCCGTCCGCACGAGGGCGCGCGCCGGGGCCCGGCCGTCCGCCGGGCGCGGGCAGGGGCCGGACCCGGGCCAGCCCGTGCCGGGCGTCCTCGGCGCCGTCGTCGTCGACCGCGGCGACGCGCGCCCGGGCGGGGGCGTCGTCGTCCTCCCCGCCGCGGGGCAGGGGACGGCCGCGGGTGTCCAGGGCGTACACGGCGGTCTCGCGCTGCGTCAGGTGCTCGAGCACCGCGGCGGTGAAGGACACGGCCCACTCGAACTCCGCCGTGCTGGGCAGCACGCCGGCCCAGCGCCGCTCGCCCGGCCACGCGGACTCGTCGAGGTCCAGGAGCAGGCTCAGCCGCCGGGTGCTGCGGGGGTCCTCCTGGCGCACCATGAGCGTGCCCTGCTTGGCGGAGGCGGCCCAGTGCACCCGGCGCATCGGGTCCCCCTGCCGGTACTCGCGCACCGTCACGTTGTCGGGCCCCGGCTGGGGCTGCGCGGTGCGGGCGGGGTCGGTGCCGGAGTCCCGCAGCCGGTCGGCGCTGATCTCCGGCAGCTCCACGGGATCCGGGGCCACGTGCAGGGAGGTGCGCTCGGAGGCGTCGAGGAGCTCCGCGGCCAGGCCGAACGGATCGGCGACCCGCACGGTGGCCGGGCCCAGCGCGTAGACCCCTCGCCGGCGCGGCCGCACGGTGTAGACGGCCGGCTCCCCGCCGGCCTCCACGCTCAGCTCCCGGTCCCCGCCGAGGGGCTCCGGGACCCGCTCGTGCACGGCGACGGACCCGGAGGCGTCCCCGCCGCGCCGGGACCGGTGCCGGACCCGCAGCCGCACCACGGCCGGGTCCCCGGCGGTCACCAGCGCGGGGTCCACCCCGCGCTTGAGCAGCACCCGGGGCTTGACGACGTACAGGGACAGGGCCGCGAACAGCGGGGCCCCGCCCAGGAACAGCGCCAGCGCCAGCACGTCCTTGCGGCCCAGCCAGGTGGCCAGCAGCAGGCACAGCGCCCCTGCCCCGAGGAACGCCCAGCCCCGGCCCGTGAACCGTGCCCGGGAGTCCACGGGCTGCTCCGCCTGCTCGCCGTCCTCCGTCGGCCCGGGTCCCGGCCGGCGGCTCATCGGGACCGGGGGGTGGGCTCGGCCGGGACGCGGACCTCGTCCAGCACCGCCCGGACCAGTTCCTCGGCGGAGTCGGTGCCGGCGCGGCGGTCCAGGATGAGCCGGTGGGCGAGCACGGGCACCGCGACGGCCCGGACGTCGTCGGGCAGGACGTACTCCCGCCCGCTCAGCGCGGCCTCCGCCCGGGCGGAGGCCTGCAGCTGGAGCAGCGCCCGGGGGCTCGCGCCCAGCCGGATCTGCGGGTGCGAGCGCGTGGCCTGGCCCAGGGCCACCACGTAGGCGCGCACGGCGTCCGAGACGTGGATCCCCCGCACGTGGGCGACCAGGCGGGCCGCCTCCTCGAGGGGCACGACCGGGCGCAGGCCCTCCAGCGGGGACCCGCCCCCGTGGTCGGAGAGCATCGTCATCTCGGCGGCGGTGTCCGGGTAGCCCATCGAGATCCGGGCCGTGAACCGGTCCCGCTGCGCCTCGGGCAGCGGGAAGGTCCCGTCCATCTCCACCGGGTTCTGCGTGGCCACCACCATGAACGGGGTGGACAGCCGGTAGGTGGTCCCGTCCGCGGTGACCTGTCCCTCCGCCATGCACTCGAGCAGCGCGGACTGGGTCTTGGCCGAGGCCCGGTTGATCTCGTCGCCGATGACCACGTTGGCGAACACCGGGCCGGGCTTGAACTCGAACTCCCGCCGCGCCTGGTCGTAGACCGAGACCCCGGTGATGTCCGTGGGCAGCAGGTCCGGGGTGAACTGGATGCGTGCCACCGTTCCGCCGACCGCGGTGGCCAGCGTGCGGGCCAGCATGGTCTTGCCCACGCCCGGCACGTCCTCCACGAGCAGGTGCCCTCCGGCCAGCAGCACGCTCAGGGCGGTGCGCGCCGCCTCGGGCTTGCCGTCGATCACCGTGTTGATCCGGTCCAGGATCGCCTGCGTGTACTGGGGGAAGGACTCCATGGGCTCCTCGGCTTCCTGCTCGGGCTTCTGCCTCCAGTATGTCTGTCCGACCGCACCTCGTAGATTGGTCCGTGCCCGCGTGTTTCCCGCTCCCTTCCCCGACCCCTGCCGAGGTGCCGCCCGTGACCGACCCCAACGCCACCCTGCTGACCGCCACCCTGTGGCCCGACCCCGCGACCCGGCCCGCGCCGGCTCCCGGCGCGGCCCCCGCCGCCTACGCGCCCGAGCACCACACCGTGCCCGAGGACGTCCCCGCCGGGGAGGGCACCCGGCGCCGCTCCGCCCAGGGCGACGACGGACGCCGCCGCAACCTCGCCCACCCCCCGGCGCCGGAGCCGCTGCCGCACCCGGTGGCCGACAACCACACCCACCTCGACCTCCAGGACGGGCAGGTCCTGGTCTCGGTCCGCGACGCCGCCGACGCCGCCGCGCTCGCCGGGGTGGGCGGGCTCGTGCAGGTCGGCTGCGACGTCCCGTCCTCCCGCTTCGCCGTGGCCGCGGCCCGGGCCGACCCCCGGGTCCTGGCCGCGGTGGCCCTGCACCCCAACGAGGCGCCGGGACTCGCGGCGGCCGGGGCCCTCGACGAGGCGCTCGCGGAGATCCGGGCGCTCGGGGAGCACGAGCGGGTGCGGGCGTTCGGGGAGACCGGTCTCGACTACTTCCGCACCGAGGGGGAGGGGCGGGAGCACCAGAAGCGGTCCTTCCGGGAGCACATCCGCTTCGCGAAGGAGACCGGCAAGGCGCTGCAGATCCACGACCGGGACGCCCACGCCGACGTCGTCGCGCTCCTGCTCGAGGAGGGCGCCCCCGAGCGGACCGTCTTCCACTGCTTCTCGGGGGACGCGGAGCTCGCCCGGACCTGCAACGAGCACGGCTGGTACATGTCCTTCTCGGGAACCGTGACCTTCAAGAACAGCCACGACCTCAGGGCCGCGCTGCGGACCGCCCGCCCCGGGCTCGTGCTCGCCGAGACCGACGCCCCGTTCCTCACCCCGCACCCGTACCGGGGCCGGCCCAACGCCAGCTACGTGGTCAACTACACGGTGCGGGGGATGGCCGAGATCCTGGAGCAGGAGCTGGAGCCGCTGTGCGAGCGGATCTGGCAGAACACGGCCGAGGTGTACGGCAGCTTCTGAGCACTCGGGCCCCTGCGACGCGGGCAGCGCGCACGACGTCGTCCCACCGGCCGGCAGCACGGGCGCGGGGGAGGGGCGGGGCGGCCGATACGATGTCCCGGTGACAGAATCCACCCCGCCGGGACCCGCCGTCCGCCCCCTGCTCGGGCCCGCGGAGATCCGCGCGCTCGCCGAGCAGCTGGGCATCCGCCCGACCAAGACGCTCGGGCAGAACTTCGTGATCGACCCCAACACGATCCGGCGGATCATCGCCGCCGCCCGCCTCGGGGCCGGGGAGACGGTGCTCGAGGTGGGACCGGGCCTGGGCTCGCTCACGCTCGGGCTGCTCGACGCCGCCGAGCGGGTGGTGGCCGTGGAGATCGACCCGCCGCTGGCCGCGCAGCTGCCGCACACCGTGGAGCGCTTCCGGCCGGAGCTGGCGGACCGGCTGAGCGTGCTCGAGCAGGACGCCATGCGCGTCCTGGAGCTGCCGGCCGAGCCCACGGCCCTGGTGGCCAACCTGCCCTACAACGTGGCCGTCCCGGTGCTGCTGCACCTGCTGGCCCGCTTCCCCTCGATCCGCCACGGGCTGGTCATGGTCCAGGAGGAGGTGGCGGACCGGCTCGCCGCGGTGCCCGGGTCCAAGGTCTACGGGGTGCCGTCGGTCAAGGCCGCCTGGTACGCCGAGGTCACCAAGGCCGGGACGATCGGCAAGAACGTGTTCTGGCCGGCCCCCAAGATCGCCTCCGGGCTGGTGCGCTTCGTGCGCCGGGAGCAGCCGGTGGCGGACGTGGACCGGGAACTGGTCTTCGCCGCCGTGGACGCCGCGTTCGCCCAGCGGCGCAAGACCCTGCGTGCGGCGCTGGCCGGGTGGGCCGGGTCCGCCGCGGCGGCGGGCGAGGTGCTCGAGGCCGCCGGGATCGACCCGGCGGAGCGGGGCGAGAAGCTGGGCGTGCCCGAGTTCGCCCGGATCGCGCGGGCCGGTGCCGCGGCGGGGCTCACGGCGGGGGCGCGCGGGGCATGAGCACGACGGCGCTCACGGAGCGGGCCCAGGCCCCCGGCAAGGTCAACCTCTTCTTCGCCGCCGGCCCGCCGCGTCCGGACGGCTACCACGACGTGGCCAGCCTCTACTGCGCGGTGAGCACGGCCGAGACCGTGACGGCCACGACCACCGCGGGAACCGGGATCACCGTGGGCGTGGCCGCGGTGCCCGGCTCGCTCGTGGCCCAGCAGATCGGCCTCGGCACCTTCTGCCTGGACGCGGTCCCCACGGACGACTCCAACCTGGCCGTCCGAGCGGCCCGCGCGGTGCTCGGGCGCTTCCCGGAGCTGCCCGGCGGCCTGCACCTGCAGATCGACAAGGCCGTGCCCGTGGCCGGCGGCATGGGCGGCGGCTCCGCGGACGCCGCCGCGGCGCTGGCCGCCGTGAACCGGCTCGCCGCCCGCGCCTGCGGGGCGCCGGGTCTCGACGACGGCGCCCTGCTCGAGCTGGCCGCCGGTCTCGGCGCGGACGTGCCGTTCGCGCTGACGGGCGGTGCCGCGGTGGGCACCGGCACGGGGGCCCGGCTGCGGCCGTCGGCGGTCGGGGCGCCGCTGCACCTGGTGCTCGTGGCGGCCGGAGCCGGGCTGTCCACGCCGGCCGCCTACGCCGAGCTCGACCGGCTGCGCACGGACGTGGACGTCCCGCCGCCCCGGCTGCCGGAGGGCCTCGAGGAGGCCCTGGCCGCCGGAGCGCTGCAGGAGCTGGCACCGCTGCTGCGCAACGACCTCCAGCCCGCCGCCCTCTCGCTCGCCCCTCAGCTGGAGCCCGTGCTGGCCGCCGGCGCGGCGGCCGGAGCCCTGGCGAGCTTCGTGTCCGGCTCCGGGCCGACCGTGGCGCACCTGGTGGCGGACGCGTCCGCGGCCGAGGACCTGGCCGGGCGGCTCAGGGACCGGGGAGCTCCCGCTCTCGCGGTGCGGGCCCCGGGGCCCTGATGAAGCTCCCGACGCGCCGCAGCACGGGCGCGTTCCTCCCCGGGACGACCTCGTGGGACGGGCGCCGTGCGTGTGCGGAGGCGCATGGTGCGATGCTGGGGGTCGGACGGAGCGCAGCGGTACCGGGACCGCCGTCACCGTGGCGGCCACGAACAGCCTGCTGCTCGATCTCGCCCGGGTGAACCGCCTCCGGCTCGACCGGCAGGTCGGGCTCGCCGGCGGTGAGGACATGCTGTTCACGCGCCGGATCATCTCGCTCGGCGGCAGCTCGGAGTGGGACGACGAGGCGACCGTGCTGGATGGGGTGCCCGCCGAGCGGTGGAGCGCCCACCGGGTGCTGCAGCGGGCGTTCGGCAGCGGCACCGCGTGGAGCCGGGCGGCGCGCCGGGCGGGCCGTCAGGCCAAGGGCCTGCGCACCGCGGTCCGTGGAGCGGGCATGCTCTCGGGCGCGTGCGGATCCGTCCGCCGCGAGCACCGGCGCCGCTCCGGGTGGTCCACCCGCTCAGCCCACCGGCACCCGGTCGTGGTCCAGGAGTCCCAGCAGGTAGGTCCCGTAGCCGCTCTTGAGGAGGGTCCCGGCGCGTTCGAGCAGCTCGGTGTCACTGAGCATGCCCATCCGCCACGCCACCTCCTCCGGGCACCCGATGGACAGCCCCTGTCGTGCCTGGACCGTGCGCACGAACGCACTCGCGTCGGCCAGGGAGTCGAAGGTCCCGGTGTCGAGCCAGGCGGTGCCGCGGTCCAGCAGCTCCACGTGGAGCTGGCCGCGCTCGAGGTAGATCCGGTTCAGGTCCGTGATCTCCAGTTCCCCGCGCGCCGAGGGCCGGAGCTCCCGGGCCAGGTCGACCACCTGGTTGTCGTAGAAGTACAGGCCCGGGATCGCGTAGGGGCTGCGCGGCCGCTCGGGCTTCTCCTCGATCGAGACGGCCCGGCGCTCGTCGTCGAACTCGACCACGCCGTAGGCCGTGGGATCGGCCACGCGGTAGCCGAAGACGGCGGCCCCGGTGATGTCCTCGAAGCGCCGGAGCCGTGTGCCGAGACCGGGCCCGTAGAAGATGTTGTCGCCGAGCACGAGGCACACGGTGTCGTGGCCGATGTGGTCGGCACCGAGCACGAAGGCCTGGGCGAGGCCGTCCGGGCTCGGCTGAACGGCGTAGCTGATGGACACGCCGAAGCGGCTGCCGTCGCCCAGCAGACGCCGGAACTGCGGCCCGTCATCGGGCGTGGTGATGACCAGGATGTCCCGGATCCCCGCCAGCAGCAGCGTGGACAGCGGATAGTAGATCATCGGCTTGTCGTAGACGGGCACCAGCTGCTTGCTGATGCCCTGTGTGATCGGGTGCAGACGGCTTCCTGTGCCCCCTGCCAGAATGATGCCCCGCATGGTTCTCCCCTTCCCCCTGGGATTTACACATGCAACTCTATGAGGTTTCCTATTTTGACGCGTCCCCCGTTGTGCCCACCGTCCGGCGCCCGGGTCACGCCGTAAGATCGCCCGCATGTCGCATCTGCTCATCACCGGAGGTGCCGGTTTCATCGGCTCCAACTTCGTCCGACACGTCCTGCGGGAGACCGGCCACACGGTCACGGTCCTCGACCGGATGACCTACGCCGCCAACGAGGCCTCGCTGGCAGGACTGGACCCGGCGCGGTTCGGGCTCGTCGTGGGGGACATCGCGGACGCCGTGGTCGTCGACGACCTGGTGGGGGCGGCCGACGCCGTCGTGCACTTCGCCGCGGAGTCGCACAACGACAACTCGCTGAGCGATCCCTGGCCGTTCGTGCACACCAACCTCATCGGCACCTACACGCTGCTCGAGGCCGTCCGCCGGCACCGGACGCGCTTCCACCACGTCTCGACCGACGAGGTCTTCGGCGACCTGCAGCTCGAGGACCCGCAGCGCTTCACCGAGGAGACCCCCTACAACCCCTCGAGCCCCTACTCCTCGACGAAGGCGGGCTCCGACCTGCTGGTGCGCGCGTGGGTGCGCTCCTTCGGGGTGGAGGCCACGCTGAGCAACTGCTCCAACAACTACGGCCCGTACCAGCACGTCGAGAAGTTCATCCCCCGCCAGATCACCAACGTCCTGTGGGGCGTGCGGCCCAAGCTCTACGGCGAGGGGCGCAACGTGCGGGACTGGATCCACGCCGAGGACCACTCGGCGGCCGTGCTGCGCATCCTGGAGGCCGGTGCGCCCGGGCGCACCTATCTCGTGGGGGCCGACGGGGAGCTGGACAATCTCACGGTGCTGCGCACGATCCTGCGGCTGATGGGTCGCGACGAGGACGACTTCGACCACGTCAGGGACCGGGCGGGGCACGACCTGCGCTACGCGATCGACGGCACCCGCACCCGTGCGGAGCTGGGCTGGGAACCCCGCTACACCGACTTCGAGGCCGGGCTCCGGGCCACCGTCGACTGGTACGCCGGGCACCGGGAGTGGTGGGAGCCCGTCAAGGCCGCCACGGAGGCGAAGTACGCCGAGGTGGGCCAGTGAGCGGCTCCGGGCCGGTGGTCCGGGACACCGCGATCCCGGGGCTGCTGCTGGTCGACCTCCCCGTCCACGGGGACAACCGGGGCTGGTTCAAGGAGAACTGGCAGCGGGCCAAGGCCGTGGCCGCCGGGATCCCGGACTTCGGACCGGTGCAGAACAACATCTCCTACAACGGCGACCGCGGCACGACGCGCGGCATCCATGCCGAGCCGTGGGACAAGTACGTCTCCGTGGCCACCGGCCGGGTCTTCGGGGCCTGGGTGGACCTGCGCCGGGGGGAGACCTTCGGGACCGTGGTCACCTGCGAGATCGGCCCCGGCACCGCCGTCTTCGTCCCCCGGGGGATCGGCAACGCCTTCCAGACCCTCGACGACGCCACCGCCTACACCTACCTCGTGAACGACCACTGGTCCGGTGACGCCCTCGACGAGTACAGCTTCCTCAATCTCGCCGACGAGACGGTGGCGATCGACTGGCCGGTCCCCCTGGAGCAGGCCCGGCTGTCCGAGAAGGACCGGGGGCACCCGCGGCTGGCCGCAGTCGCACCGCTGCCACCAGCACCGGTGCTGGTCGTCGGACGCACCGGCCAGCTCGGCCGCGCCCTGGTCGAGCTGCTCGAGCGCCGTGGTCTGCCCCACCGCGCCGTGGGCCGCGGGGAGCTCGATCTCGCCGACCCCGCCGGATGGCCCGAGGGTCTGCGCACCGGGGAGGCCCTGCGGCGCTACCGCGCGGTGCTCAACGCCGCGGCGCACACCGCGGTCGACGAGGCCGAGACCCCCGCCGGGCGCGCGGCCGCCTGGGCGGCCAACGCCACCGGCGTCGCCGCCCTCGCGGGTGCCTGCGCAGCCGCCGGGGTGCCCCTGCTGCACGTGTCCACCGACTACGTCTTCGACGGCACGCTCCCGCCCGGCGAGCAGTACGCCGTGGATGCGCCGCCGGCTCCGCTGTCCGTCTACGGCCAGTCCAAGGCGGCGGGCGAGGCCGCGGTCACCGCCCTGCCCCGGCACTGGCTGGTGCGCACCAGCTGGGTGATCGGCCCGGGTCGCAACTTCGTGTCCGTCATGTCGGACCTCGCAGCCCGCGGGACCGATCCCCGCGTGGTGGACGACCAGGTGGGCAGGCTCACTTCGGTGGAGGACCTGGCCGCGGGGGTGCTGCATCTGGTGGAGCAGGAGGCGCCGTGGGGCACCTACCACCTCACGGGTGCCGGGGAGCCGCTGTCCTGGGCGGGGATCGCGCGCCGCGTCTTCGAGCTCGTCGGGGCGGACCCGGCGCGGGTCACCCCCGTGTCCACGGCCGAGTACGTGGGGGGACGCCCCGGCGTCGCTCCGCGCCCGGCCAACAGCGTCCTGGACCTGTCCGCGCTGCGGGCCACCGGATTCGCGCCGCGCGACCACATGGAACTTCTGGGGACACATCTCCATGCGTCCGGCGCGACGGGGAGCCCCCGCCGCTGAGGCGTTCCCGCCCGATCGACAGACCCCGCCGGTGTTCCGGCGGGGTCTGTCGTGTGTTGCGGCCCGGGGGTTCCCGGGTCCCCGGCCACGCGCCCGGGCTGCCGTCACCGCAGCGGTCCGGCACGGCCCACGCCACCCCGACAGCGGCGGCGGCCCCTCTGTGCAATAGCGAAAAAGGGGACAGAAAAGATACAGATGCAATGAATTGCGACTGCTAACGTCCTTGATAACTGCAGACGCACGGAGACCCATCGGGGTCCCGCCGTCGTCCGCACGCACCGGGGAAGGGGTTCCCCGGTGGACCACAGGGGGGATTCCGGCGGGCACGCACCGCACCGGACGAGGACCGGCCACGGACGTGGCCTCCGTCGTCCGGTGCGCCGCCCGGCCGGAGCAGAACGATCGGGGAATCACCATGACATGCACGTCACGATCCGCGGGGGGATTCGGGGAGGGCCGTCCGGCCCCGTGCTCCGGCTCATCGCTGCGCAGGCTGGGCACGGGCGGGCTCGCCCTCGTCCTGGCCGCCTCGCTGTTCGGCTGCGCGAGCGCGGACGACCAGGGATCGCCGGGCCCGCAGAGCGGAGCGGCGGCCTCCGCGGAGCCGGCGGACGGGACCACCGCGTCGGGCGACGGGACCCCGGCCGACGGCACGACGGGTGACGACAGCACCGACGACGCCCGGGACGGCGGCGACGGCTCCGGCACCGAGGCCGACCCGGCGGACGTCTTCCGCGCCGCGGGGTCCGCCGAGCCGGGCCGGCCGGCCGTGGTCGAAGCCGGCGGCACGGGCGAGGAGAAGCGCACGACCGCCGAGACGGTCGCGCTGGACGAGCCGGCGAGCCCGGCGGAGGGCCTGCAGGTCACCGTCGACTCGACGGAGCCCGTCCAGGCGGAGGGCATGGGCCCGGGCGGGATGTCCGGGCCGGCGGTCGCCGTCGTCGTCACCGTGCACAACACCACGGACGCCCCGATCGAGACCCTCGGCGGCACCGTCACGGTCGCCTACGGGCCGGACGCCCTGCCCGCGGACCCCTCGCTCCAGGCCGGGGACCGTCCCCTGCCGCAGGTGGTGGCCGCCGGGGAGACCGTCTCGGGCACCTACACCTTCATGGTCCCGGAGGACCAGCGGGAGGACCTGGTGATCACGGCCTCCTACCGTGCCTCCGACCCGGCCGTGGTCTTCACCGGCGGAGCGGGCCGATGAGCCCCCGCCCGCAGCCCCAGCACCCCAGCACCCGACGTCAGGACCTCGGAGGTCACCGCATGAAGAAGTTCCTCGCTCCGGCGACCGGCCTGCTGCTCGTGGCCGGCGCCCTGGCGCCGGCCCCGGCGTTCGCCGACTCCGCCCCGGCGGATCCGCAGGACCCCAGGACGCCGACCACCGTGACGGCGGACGCCCTGCCCACCGTGCAGATCAACGGCGTGGTGTGGGACCAGGAGATCGTCGGCAACACCGTGTACGCCGTGGGACAGTTCACCTCGGCGCGTCCCGCCGGGGCCGCGGCCGGCCAGCAGGAGACACCCCGGGCCAACATCCTCGCCTACCGCCTCGACACGGGGGAGCTCATCAGGGAGTTCGCCCCCACCACCAACGGGGTGATCCGTTCCGTCACGGCCAGCCCGGACGGCAAGCGGCTCTACATCGGCGGGTCCTTCACGCAGGTCAGCGGGGAGACCCGCTACCGGATCGCCGCGCTGAACCCCACGACGGGAGCGCTCGACGCCGACTTCCGCCCCGCGCCGGACTCCCGGGTCAACGCGATCGTGACGGACGGCAGGACGGTCTACTTCGGCGGCTGGTTCTCCGCCGTCGGCAACTCGCCCCGGGCCCGGCTCGCCGCGGTGGACGCCACGACCGGCCAGCTGCGGTCCTGGACGCCCGCCGCCAACGGACCCGTGGACGCCATGGTCCTCTCCCCGGACGGGACCAAGGTCGTGGCGGGCGGCATGTTCACCGCCCTCAACGGGTCGTCCGATCCGGGCATGGGCATGGGCGCGCTGTCGACCGCGGACGGCCGGTCGCTGCCGTGGAAGGTCGGATCCACCGTGCGCAACGGGGTCGGGGACGGCGGCATCACGTCGCTGACCACGGACGGGACGCACGTCTACGGCACCGGGTGGACCTTCGGGCGGGACTCGAACTTCGAGGGCGCGTTCAAGGCCACGTGGGCCGACGGCAGCATCAAGTGGCTCGAGGACTGCCACGGCGACTCCTACGACGTGGTGCCCCACGCCGGGGCCGTCTACGTGGCCAACCACGCCCACAACTGCGAGTCCCTCGACGCCTTCACGGACACGAACCCGCGCAGCTTCTACCGGGCCACCGCCTTCAGCGAGGCGGCCACCGGGGTGCTGGGCAGCACCTACGACTCCTACTTCAACTTCTCGGGCAACCCCGCCCCCAGCCTGCTCAACTGGTTCCCCGACCTCGAGGCCGGCTCCTACACCGGCCAGTTCCAGGCCGCGTGGAGCGCCGAGGCATCGGGCGACTACGTCGTCATGGGCGGGGAGTTCCCCCGGGTCAACGGCAACGGCCAGCAGGGCCTCGTCCGGTTCTCCACCCGGGCGAAGGCCCCCAACGCGGTGGGCCCGTCGCCCGGCGGGGCCGAGATGGGCCTGACCGCCTCGTCCCACAGCGGCGGCACGGTGAGCCTCGCGTGGACGGCCGCCTCCGACCGGGACAACGAGAACCTCACCTACCGCATCATCCGTGACGGCAACACCGCCCAGCCGGTGGGCGAGGTCAAGGCCCGGCACCGGTTCTACACCCGCGCCCGCATGGGCTACACCGACCTCACCGCGGAGCCGGGTCGCCGGCACACCTACCAGGTCGTGGCCGTGGATCCCACCGGCCGCAGCGTGTCCTCGACACAGGTGCCGGTGACCACCGCCGGCGGGGCCACGCCCACGGGCCACACGCGCTCGGTGCTGCTCGACACGCCCACCCACTACTGGCGCATGGGCTCCCTCACGGCGGGACTCGCCGACGTCGCGGGCGGGGCGCCCCTGTTCCCGGACGGCCAGATCTCCGGGCCCGTCGCCGGGACCGTGTCCGGGTCGAAGGACGCGACGAGCTTCTCGCGCACCAACACGACCCAGCCGGGCGGGTTCGCCACGACGAAGCAGATCGAGATCGCCCCGCAGTCCTACACCGCCGAGACCTGGGTGAAGACCACCACCCGAACCGGCGGGAAGATCCTCGGCTTCTCCAACTCCACGACGCGCACCCAGAGCAAGGTCGACCGCCAGCTGTGGATGAGCAACGACGGCCGCATCCACGCCGGCGTCTACCCGGACCGGGCCGTGGTGGCGTCCTCGACCAAGTCCTACAACGACGGCAACTGGCACCAGGTGGCCATGACGCTCGGTGCCGACGGCCTGATCCTCTACGTGGACGGCGAGAAGGTCGCGCAGAACACCAGTGCCAGGACCGCCGAGTACTACGACGGCTACTGGGGACTGGGTGGCGGCAGCCTCCGCAACTGGCCCAACGCGCCCACCACGACCGACTTCACGGGCCACATCGACGACACCACCATCTACGGCCGGGCCCTCTCGGCGGACCGGATCCGCACGCACTTCAGCGCGGCCGGGACCGGGGCGAGCGAGGCGCTGCCGCCGACCGCGTCCTTCGCCCAGCAGGTCACGGATCTCACCGCGGCATTCGACGCGTCCGGATCGAAGCCGGGAACCGCCGACCTGAAGTCCTGGACCTGGGACTTCGGCGACGGGACGACCGGCACCGGCACCAAGGCCTCGCACGACTACGCGAAGGCCGGCACCTACACGGTGAAGCTGACCGTCCAGGACGTCGACGGGCGCACCGGGACGGCCACCCGCTCCGTGACCGTCACGGAGCCCGCTCCGGAGCCTGCTCCGGAGCCCGAGCAGCCGGCGGAGCCGGGGGTGCTGGTGGATGACTCCTTCGATCGGACGGGGACCGGGTTCGGCTCCCCGGGCGAGGGGATGTCGTGGAGCCC
>JAPSHS010000152.1 GCA_031179495.1 Kocuria sp.
TCGTTGACCTTGCCCAGCACCAGAGGCCCCCCGACCCGTGGGACGACGTAGCGGATGCGCAACAGCAGCAACAGCGCCCGGTGCTTCCGCCACCCGAGCCCCGGGTCACGCGAGCCCTCGGCTCCCCTGCTTCGACGAGACGGGGGCACTGCCCGCCCCGGTCCTCGCCGACGACCCGACGTCGGGCCATCGGCCCCTTCCGCCCTCCGGAAGGTGACCGAGCGCTCCGCCCGGGGGGCCCACCGGACTGCTGCACGGGAATGCCGGGCGACGAGCACCGTGGGGTCGACCCTGCTCTCGCGGAGCGCGGACTGTTGACCCCGCAGGCCGTGACGTGGGATTGTTTGGTGAACGAACGGTCGGTTGGTCCCGGGTGCCGCCGCCCGCAGCCGGCTGCACCCGTCCTGACAGGAGTTCCGCCATGTCCTCAACCCCTCAGGCCTTTCTCGTCGGTGGCGCGCGCACCCCGGTGGGCCGGTACGGCGGCGCGCTCTCGAGCGTCCGCCCGGACGACCTCGCCGCCCTGGTGGTCAAGCACGCGGTCACCGACGCCGGGATCGACCCGCACGACGTCGACGAGGTCGTCCTGGGCAACGCCAACGGCGCCGGCGAGGAGAACCGCAACGTGGCCCGCATGGCCTGGTTGCTGGCCGGCTTCCCGGACACCGTCCCCGGCATCACGGTCAACCGGCTGTGCGCCTCGAGCCTGTCCGCGATCATCACGGCCTCGCACATGATCAAGGCCGGTGCGGCGGACGTCGTCGTCGCCGGCGGCGTGGAGTCCATGTCCCGCGCCCCCTGGGTGATGGAGAAGCCCGCCACGGGTTTCGCCAAGCCGGGGGAGGTCTTCGACACCTCCATCGGCTGGCGCTTCACCAACCCGGAGTTCAAGAAGCACGACAAGACGACCTACTCGATGCCGGAGACGGCCGAGGAGGTCGCGGTCGTGGACGGCATCTCCCGGGAGGACGCCGACGCGTTCGCCGTCGCCTCCCACGAGCGCGCGATCGCCGCGATCGACGCCGGCCGGTTCACCCCGGAGATCGTCCCCGTGACCGTCAAGGGCCGCAAGGGCGCGGAGACCGTCGTGGACACCGACGAGGGACCCCGCCCGGGCACCACCATGGAGGTGCTGGCCGGACTGCGGCCCGTGGTGTCCCACGGCTCGGTCGTCACCGCCGGCAACTCCTCCTCCCTCAACGACGGCGCCTCGGCGATCCTCGTGGTCTCGGAGCGGGCCGCCGAGAAGTACGGGCTCGCCGCCCGGGCCCGGATCGTCGACGGCGCCTCGGCCGGGGTGGCCCCGGAGATCATGGGCCTCGGCCCCGTCCCCGCCACCGAGAAGGTCCTGGGCCGCACCGGGTGGGACATCGGCGACCTCGGTGCGGTGGAGCTCAACGAGGCCTTCGCCAGCCAGTCCCTGGCCTGCATCCGCCGCCTCGGGCTCGACCAGGGCGTCGTCAACACCGACGGCGGGGCCATCGCCCTGGGCCACGCCCTGGGCTCCTCCGGCTCCCGGCTGGTCGTGACCCTGCTGGGCCGGATGGAGCGCGAGGGCGCCGACCGCGGGCTCGCGACCATGTGCGTGGGCGTGGGCCAGGGCACCGCGATGCTCGTGGAGAAGCTCTGATGACCGGCGACAGCCTCCGGGGCGGGTTCACCGCGCTGCGCCTGGAGGAGCGCGAGGACCGCCTGCACGTGGTCCTGGACCGCCCCGCCGTGCGCAACGCCATCGACGCGACCATGGTCGAGGAGCTGCACACCGTGTGCGGCCACCTCGAACGGGCTCCGAAGATCCTGATCCTCTCGGGCACCGAGGTGAACGGCAAGGGGGTCTTCGCCTCCGGCGCGGACATCGCCCAGCTGCGCGAGCGCCGCCGCGACGACGCCCTGCAGGGCATCAACTCCCGGATCTTCGACCGGATCCACAAGCTGCCCATGCCCGTGATCGCCGCGATCGACGGCTACGCCCTGGGCGGCGGCGCGGAGCTGGCCTACGCGGCGGACTTCCGGATCGCGACCCCGCACCTGAGGATCGGCCAGCCGGAGACGAACCTGGGGATCATCGCCGCGGCCGGCGGGCTGTGGCGGCTCAAGGAGCTGGTCGGGGAGCCGGTCGCCCTGGACATCCTGCTCGCCGGGCGGGTCCTCGACGCGGACGAGGCCCTGGCCCTGCACCTGGTCACGGAGCTGCACGAGCCGTCCGCGCTCGTGGGCGCGGCCCACGAGCTCGCCGACCGGATCGCCCTCCAGGACCCCCTGGCGGTGCGGATCTCCAAGCGGGTCTTCGCAGCTCCGCCGTCCGCCCACCCCCACATCGACGAGCTGGCGCAGGCCGTGCTCTTCGAGTCGCAGGCCAAGTCCGACCGCATGCAGGCCTTCCTGGACCGCAGGAAGACCTCGCCGGACCAGCAGAAATAGGAGCACTCCGACGATGACCGAGAAGCACGCACTCGCCGTCCCCACCGCCGTCGGCGTCCTGGGCGGAGGCCGCATGGGCGCGGGCATCGCCCACGCCTTCCTGCTCGCCGGGGCCGAGGTGACCGTCGTGGAGCGCGACGGCCAGGCCGCCGAGGCCGCACGGGAACGGATCGAGCGGGACCTGACCAGGTCCCTGGAGCGCGGGGCCGTGGACGGCAACCTCGACGAGTGGTCGCAGAAGCTGACCCTGTCCGTCGACCACACCGACCTCGCCGGGTGCGAGCTCGTCGTGGAGGCCGTCCCGGAGACCTGGGAGCTCAAGGTCTCGGCGCTGCAGGAGGTCGAGCGCCACCTGCCGGCAACGGCGTGGCTGGCCACCAACACCTCCTCGCTGTCGGTCGACGGGCTCGCCGAGCAGCTGGAGCGCCCGGAGCGGTTCTGCGGCCTGCACTTCTTCAACCCGGTGCCGGCCTCGAAGCTCGTGGAGGTCGTGAACTCGAAGCACACCGGGCAGGAGCTGCGGCAGCTGTCGGTGGAGTGGGTGGAGGGTCTCGGCAAGACCCCGGTGGTCGTCAACGACGCCCCCGGCTTCGCCTCCTCCCGCCTCGGCGTGGCGATCGCCCTCGAGGCGATCCGCATGGTCGAGGATGGCGTGGCCTCCCCGGAGGACATCGACAACGCCATGGTGCTGGGCTACAGGTTCCCGGTGGGCCCGCTGGCGCTCACGGACATCGTGGGCCTGGACGTGCGCCTGGGCATCGCCGAGTACCTCGCCTCCGAGCTCGGCGAGCGGTTCGCCCCCCCGCAGCTGATGCGCGACATGGTCGCCCGCGGTGAGCTGGGCCGCAAGACCGGCCGGGGCTTCTTCGCCTACGACCAGTAGCACCTCCGTCCCCTCCGCCGAGCTCGCCGCCTCCGCCCGAGGCCGCAGCACCGGCGCCCGGGGCGGAACCGGGAGGTTCGCGCCACCGCGGAGGACGTCGTCGGACGAGGGTCCTATCGTGGGGGCATGGACGCACAGCCCGGGACCCCGGCCGCATGGGACGGGGCGGTCAACGCCCGGCGGCTGGCCGGGGACGTGTGGCGGATGGGCCGCTCGGAGCGGCTGACCGGCGCGGGCTGGCGCGCCGCGGCCGCGGACGGGGTGCGCACGGTCGTGGACCTGCGCAACGCCGGCGAGCGCCGCCGGCGGGACACCGATCCCGTGGACGAACCGGCCGCCCGGGCCGGCATCACGGTCCTGCACCGCCCCACGGAGGACCCCGCGCACCCCGGGTTCTCCCGGGTGGGCACGCCCTACCTGAACCATCCCCGTGGCTACCGCGAGTACCTGCGGCTCTTCCCGGGCCCGCTCGCCGAGGCGGTACGGGCGGTGGCGACCGCCGAGGGCGCCGTGGTGGTGCACTGCTCGGCCGGGCGGGACCGGACCGGGGTGCTGGCCCTGCTCCTGCTGG
>JAPSHS010000153.1 GCA_031179495.1 Kocuria sp.
GCCGCCAGCCCCACCCGCTCCGCCCCCGGGGACGGACCGATCAGCCGGACCCCCTCCAGCTCGGCCAGCCCCGCGGCCAGCCGCTGCCCCAGCGCCCGCTCGTGGGCGGCGACCCGCTCCATCCCGACCCCCTGCAGGTACTCCACCGCCGCGGCCAGGGCCACGGCCTGACTGATGCGCTGGGTGCCGGCCTCGAAACGGATCGGGGCCGACAGGTACTCGGCGGACTCCATCGTGACCCGGGTGATCATGGACCCGCCCGTGAGGAACGGCGGCATGGCGTCCAGCAGCTCGGCCCGCCCCCACAGCGCCCCGATGCCGGTGGGCCCGAGCATCTTGTGCCCGGAGAACACCGCGAAGTCCACCCCCAGGGCGGGGAAGTCCACCGGCAGGTGCGGCACCGACTGGCAGGCGTCCAGCACGGTCAGCGCCCCGGCCTCCCGGGCCAGGCCCACCAGGGCCGCGACGTCGGCGATCGCCCCGGTGACGTTGGAGACGTGGGAGAAGGCCACCACCCGGGTGCGCTCCCCGATCACCTGCCGGGCGGCCTCGTGGTCGAGCAACCCGTCCTCGTCGACCGGGATCCAGCGCAGGACCGCCCCGGTGCGGGCGGCCAGCTCCTGCCACGGAATGAGATTGGCGTGGTGCTCGAGCTCTGTGGTGACGATCTCGTCCCCGGGCCCCAGCCGGAACCGGGCGGCCGCTTCCGCCCCGCGCCCGGCGGAGGCGTTGGAGAAGGAGTAGGTGATCAGGTTGATCGCCTCGGTGGCGTTGGAGGTCCACACCAGCTCGGCCTCGGGAGCCCCCACGAAGCCGGCCACCACCCGGCGGGCCTGCTCGTAGGCGTCGGTGGCCTCCACCGCCAGGGCGTGAGCGCCCCGGTGGACGGCGGCGTTGCGGTGCAGGTAGAACTCCCGCTCGGCGTCCAGCACCGCCAGCGGCTTCTGCGAGGTCGCCCCCGAGTCCAGGTACACCCCCGGGCTGCCGGCCAGCAGCGGGAAGTCCTCCCGCAGCGCACGCACCTCGGCATCGGTCAGCGGCAGCGCGTCGTTTCCGTCCATGCCTCGACACTCTACGTCGCGCGCGGCGGGGACGTCCGGCCGTGGAGGCGTCCAGCGGTGGTGGGGACGCCGGTGGGTGCGGCCGTCCGCGTCCTCCGCCACGAACTCCTCCTGCAGGTCCTGGCGGCTGCGCGCCGCGGGGCCGTGGAGCCGCTCGGGGCCCCGAAGGGCTCCCGCCCCTCCCGTGCGCCGCCGGGCAGGACTACGCTGGGCGGAACTGGTCGAAAGGTGCAGGATGGACGACCGGACGATCGCCAGGACGCAGGCCAGGATGATCCGCACCGCGATCACCGGTGCCGGGCCTGGCGTGCGCGAGCTGTGGCGGGAGTACCGCCGGCTGGGCGGGGAGGTCGGCGAGCTGGAGGTCGACGCCTACCTCCACCACGCCCTGCACCTGGTCCCCCGGCACCGGGACAGCCTCGCGCGGGTCACCAACCGCTTGGTCCCCGACGCCCGCGTGCCGTGCTCCCGGGACCTGCGCCCCATCGACGGCATGTCGGAGGCGTGACCCGCGCCCCGTGGGGAGGCGGCCGGTCCGCTAACGTGACGGCATGGCCGAAGAGCACGCAGCACGGACCCTCACCGCCGGACTGGTCGGGTACGGCATGGCCGGGCGGCAGTTCCACGCGGCGCTGCTGCGCCGGGCCGGCTGCCGGGTCACCGACGTCGTCACGACCGCCCCCGCCCGCCGTGCCGAGGCGGGCGCGGACTGGCCCGGCGTGACGGTGCACCCGGACCTCGCCGCACTGCTGGAGGTCTCCCGGCCGGACGTGCTGGTCGTCGCCTCGCCGACGGGCCGGCACGTCGAGCACGCGCTGGCCGGACTGGACGCCGGGATCCCCGTGGTCGTCGACAAGCCGCTCGCCCTCGACCACGAGGGGGCCGCCGCGGTCGTCCGGCGGGCCGAGGCCACCGGCACGCCGCTGACCGTCTTCCACAACCGCCGCTGGGACGCCGAGCAGCTGACCCTGGCCCGGGTCCTCGCGGAGGGCCGGCTGGGGGACGTGCACCGCTTCGAGCGCCGCTGGGAGCGCTGGCGCCCGGTGCCGAAGAACCGGTGGCGGGAGAACGCGGTCGGCGAGGGCGGCGGGCTGCTGCTCGACCTCGGTCCGCATCTCGTGGACGCCGCGATGCAGCTGTTCGGTCCCGTGCGGGGCGTCCGGGCCGAGCTGCGCGCCCTCACCACGCCGACGGAGGACGACGTCTTCCTGGCCCTGGACCACGCCTCGGGCACCGTGAGCCACCTGTGGGCCGCCAGCCTGGCCGGCGCCCCGGGCCCGCGGACCCGGGTGCTCGGCTCGGCGGGCGCCTTCCTGGTGCCCGGCCACGAGGACGCCCCCGGCCCCTTCGACGTCCTGGACCCCGGGGAGGGCATGGCCGGCTGGCTGGTCCGCGGCACCGAGTCGGTCCCCGTGCCCGCAGCCGCCGGCGAGCCGGCCGACTTCTACCGGGCCGTGGCCCGGTGGCTCCTCGACGGCGGGGCCGCGCCGGTGGACCCCCGGGACGCCGTGGCCGTCGCCGCGGTGCTCGACGCCGCCCGACGCAGCGCCGCGTCGGGCGCACGGGAGGTCCCCGACGACGTCCGGCCGCCCACCGCGGCGGAATGAGTCCGCCGCCCCCGGTGGGGGGAGGTGGCGACCACCCCTGGACCTCCCGGCCCGGATCCGCCCTCCCCCCCTGGACCCGCCCGCGGCACCGGGCCTGCTCCGGCGAGGTGAGCGCGGAGCAGGAGTCGGTGCACCGGGAGGCCGGGCGTCGGTCAGGCCGCCAGGGCGGAGAGGGCGTGAGCGGGCTGGAACGGCCGGCTCGACGGCTTCCGCGGGGACGGGTGCGCGCGGAGGCCGTCGGGCGCGGAGACGCGCACCCTCCCGAACCCGGCGGAGGAGCCGTCGTGGTCGACGGCCGACCGCAGCAGCGTCACGGCCGTGGGCTCGAGGTGCCTGAGAGAGGTCAGGTCGACCTCGACGTGCACGGAGGGCGTGAGCGTGCGGGCACGGCGGATCAGGGGGTGCAGGACGTGCTGGTTGGCCTCGGTGAGGCACCCGGTGATGTGCAGCTGGACGGAGGTGCCGTCGAGGTCGATGTCGACGAGGACGGACAGTGTGTGTTTGATGGTGGAGCTTTCAACAGTCGGAGGGGCCGGCGACCGCAGGGGCGGCCGGTCGGAGGTGGCCCGGTACAGGGGCGCGTGTCGGCCTGCCCGTGGGGCGGGCGCGCAGGAACGGTGCTCCTGCGGTGGGGAGGGACCGTCCACCCCGGCGGTGCGGGCGCTGGCGGCCACGGCGGGCCGTGACGAGGGCAGCGTGCCGGCTCGTGCCCGGCCCGCGGGCCGGCCGAAGATCGGGCGGACCCGGCGGGCAGGAGACGGCACCCGTTCCCGCACGGAGCGGGGCACGGAGCGGGCTCGGACCTCGCGGGGCCGGCGAGCAGGCGCGAAGGTCGCGGCGGCGTGCGGACTCCCGGTGCGGCCGGACCGGCGAGGAGTTCTGATCGGCGGTGGCCTGAGGGGATGGGCCGCTCGGTGCGGCGGTGCGGTGGTCCGGGCCGTGGGATCACCCGCAGGGAAGGAGCGCCCTCCACGGTCCCGCGGCGGTGCAGAGAAACAGGAGGGGTGCCGCGGCCCGGAGGCCACGGCCGGAACGAGGAATCGCCATCCGGTCCACCGGATGGCGATTCCTGGAGCGGCGTCGGGGCGTTTCAGCCCGACGTCGCGGATCTCACGAGGAGATCAGGGAGTGCTCACGCAAGCACGGTGATGTTCGCGGCCTGGGGGCCCTTGGGGCCGTCCTGGGTCTCGAACTCCACGCGC
>JAPSHS010000035.1 GCA_031179495.1 Kocuria sp.
CCGTCACGCCCACGGTGGCGTCGAGCACGAGCAGGACGGCGTCGGCGAACTCCACCGCCATCTCGGCCTGCTCGGCGACGCGGGCGTTGATGCCCTTGGCGTCGTACTCCCACCCGCCCGTGTCCACGAGGGTGAAGTTGCGCCCGTTCCAGGTGGCCCGGTAGGAGACGCGGTCCCGGGTCACTCCCGGGGTGTCCTCCACGACGGCCTCGCGCCGGCCGAGGATGCGGTTGACCAGCGTCGACTTGCCGACGTTGGGCCGGCCGACGATGGCGAGCACGGGGGCGGGACGGTGCACCGGGGCCTGGTCCTCGCCCTCGGCCCACTCCGCGAGCAGTGCGGCGTCCTCCTCGTCCAGCTCGTAGTCCTCGAGCCCGGCCCGCAGGGCCTGCGCACGCTGCTCGGCCTCCTCGTCGTCGATGGCCGCGAGCCGCTCGGCGACGTCGTCGGTGGTGCCGCCGAGGATCTCGGCCTCGTACGGGTCGTGGGCGCCCTCGGGCGCGGAGTGGTCGGGGTTGCCGGTCATGGCTGTCCTTCGCTGGGCCGGGTGCGGCCGGTCGGGGTGCGTGAGAAAGGTGAGGGGGGTGGGTCCGGGGCCAGTCTAGGCGGGGCGGCCGCAGGCCCGGACGACCACGTCGATCACGGCCTGGACGGTCTGCTCGACCGTGAGCTCGGAGGAGTCCACGGTCACGACGCCGTCGGCGGCCTCGGTGAAGTTCACGACCGTGGAGTCCTTCGCGTCCCGGCCGACGACCTGGGCCCGCAGCTGCTCGGCGTCCTCGACCCCGCCGTTCTGCAGGCCGCGGCGGGCCATCCGGGCCCGTTCGTCGGCGGTGAGCAGGATCCGGGCGTGGGCGTCCGGTGCCACCACCGTGGTGACGTCCCGCCCCTCGGCCACGATCCGCCGGCCGCTGCCGGCGATGAGGTCCTGCTGGCGGGCCACCAGGACCTCGCGGGCCGCCGGGTTGGTGGCCACGGCGCTGACCGCCCCGGTGACGCGGGCGCCCCGGATCTCGGCGCCCACGTCGGTGCCGTCCACGAGGACCTGCTCCCGGTCGGGGTCGGTGCCCTGGGCGAGCGGGAAGCTGCGGGCGGCCGCCACCACGGCGCCCGCGTCGGCCAGGTCCACCCCGCGGTCGAGGCACCACCACGTCAGCGCCCGGTACATCGCCCCGGTGTCCAGGTAGGCCAGCCCGAAGCGGCGGGCCACCTCCTTGGACACGCTGGACTTGCCCGAGCCGGAGGGCCCGTCGATCGCGACGACGAGCTCGTGCCCGGCCGGGGCGGGGAGCGGTGCCCCGCCCTGCGGAGCGGCGGTGTTCGTTCCGGTGTTCACTGCACGACCTTCCATCCGCGCTCCTGGAGCGCCTCGACGAGTTCCTGGCGGCGGTTGGGCAGCACGGAGACCTCGGCGAGGCCCACGGGCTGGCCCGGGGAGTGCTCGAGGCGCAGGTCCTCGAGGTTGACGCCGATCTCCCCGATCTCGGTGAGCAGCCGGGCGATCTGTCCCGGCACGTCGCCCACGAGGACGGTCAGGGTCGCGAACGCGCGCGGCGCCCCGCCGTGCTTGCCCGGGATCCGGGCCCGGCCCGCGTTGCCCTCGGCGATCAGCTGGGCGATGTCCAGCCGCGCGCCGGGGGCCTCGGGGCCCTCGAGGGTGGCGATGAGGCGGTCGAGGTCCTGGCGCACCCCGTGCAGGGACGCCACGAGCGGCCCGGCGTTGGCGGAGAGGATCTGGACCCACAGGTGGGGGTCGGACGCCGCGATGCGGGTGGTGTCCCGCAGACCCTGCCCCGCGAGGGAGAGGTGGTGCAGCGGGGTGTCCTGCAGCCGGGAGGCCAGCAGCGAGGACATCACCTGCGGCAGGTGGGAGATCAGCGCCACCGTGGCGTCGTGCTCCCGGGCGTCCATGTAGGTGACGGTGGCCCCGAGGTCCACCGCGAGGTTCTTCGCCGCGGCCAGCGCCGCGGGCGAGGAGCTCCCGGAGTCGCACACGACCCAGGGCATGGACGTGAACAGCTCGCCGCGGGCGGCCACCGGCCCGGACTTCTCGCGCCCGGCCATGGGGTGGGTGCCCACGTACCGGGCGAGGTCGCCGCCGAGCTCGCGCACGCCCTCGAGGACGGCCTCCTTGACGGAGGCGATGTCGAGGACGACGGCGCCCGGGTGGCGGCCCAGCGCGTCGGCCACGCTCTGCGCCGTGACGTCGGGCGGGGTGGCGACGACGACGAGGGCCGGCTCCGGCGGCGGCCCGGCGGCCCGGCAGGAGCGGCCGGCGCCGATGTCCTGGGCGACGGCCTCGGCGGTGGGCGAGGCGTCCTGCAGCCACACGTCCACGCCCAGGTGGCGCAGGCCCAGCCCGATGCTGGCGCCGAGCAGGCCCGCGCCCACCACGAGGACGGGACCGGTGGTCGCCGCGGGGGCGGGCCGGGCGGAGGAGGTCTGCGTCACCGGCGCTCCTTACATGCCCACCGAGGCGAGGAGGTGCCCGACCTCGGTCTTGGACAGCCTGCGGATCGTGCCCTGGCGCTGGTCGCCGATCCGGATGGGACCGACCTGGGTCCGCACGAGCTTCTCCACGGGGTGGCCCACCGCGTCGAAGAGGCGGCGCACGATCCGGTTGCGCCCGGAGTGCAGGACGACCTCCACCAGGAGGTGGCCCGGGGTGGAGTCCACGAGCCGGAACGAGTCGACGGAGGCAGGGCCGTCCTCGAGCTCGATGCCGGCCTTCATGGCCGCGCCGATGCCCTTGTCCATGGGCCCGCGGACCTGCACGAGGTAGGTCTTGGGCACCTCGTAGGAGGGGTGGGTGAGCCGGTTGGTCAGCTCGCCGTCGTTGGTGAGCAGCAGCAGGCCCTCGGTCTCGACGTCGAGCCGGCCCACGTGGAACACGCGCTCGTTCTTCTGGTTGTTCAGGTAGTCGGCCACGCACGGGCGGCCCTCGGGGTCCTCCATGGTGGAGAGCACGCCCTCGGGCTTGTTGAAGGCGTAGTAGACCAGGTTCTCGTCGAGCTGGACGCGGACGCCGTCCACGTGGATCTCGACGGTGGCGGGGTCCACGCGGATGCCCAGCTCGGTGATGGTCTCCCCGTTGACCTGCACGCGGCCGGCCTCGATCATCTCCTCGCACACCCGCCGCGAGGCCACCCCGGCCTGCGCCATGAGCTTCTGCAGGCGCACCCCGTTCGGGTCGTGCTGGTCGAGCCGGTCCACGGGCGGGTTCTGGGGCCGCCGCCTGCGGTGCGGCGGGCGGTAGGGGGTGGCCGGCATCCGCCGGGCGCTCCTCTCGGAGGAGGCGAACGGCCGGGGACCGCGCTCCGGGGCGGCGCCCTTCGCGGCACCGCCCTTGGCCGCGCCGCCCTTCGCGGTGCCGCCCTGGCCGGAGCCGCCCTGGCCGGTGCCGCCCGGGGCCGCGCCGCGGCCGGTCCCGCCGCGGCCGCCCTGGAAGGTCTTGCCGCCCTGGCCGGTCCGGGGCTTTCCGCCCTGGGTGCCGGGGCCGCGGCGGCCGCCGGGCCCGGGGCGGCCGGATGATGAACGTGAAGTGGCCATGGTGGTGTCTCAGTCCTCGTAGTGGTCGAGTTGGTCGATGCCCGGCAGATGAGGGGCGATGTCGGGGAGCTCCTCGAGCGATCCGATGCCCATCTTCTCCAGGAAGAGCGTGGTGGTGCCGTAGCGCAGGGCACCGGACTCGCCGTCCCGCTCGAGCTCGCGGATCAGCCCCCGCTGCACGAGGGTGCGGACGACGCCGTCGACGTTCACCCCGCGGATCGCGGAGATCCGCCCTCGGCTCACGGGCTGGCGGTACGCCACGACGGCCAGGGTCTCCAGGGCCGCCTGGGACAACCGGGCGGTCTGTCCCTCCGCGACGAACGCGGAGACGACGGGGGCGAACTCGCTGCGGGAGTAGATCCGCCAACCGGCACCGGTGCTGCGCAGCTCGAACCCGCGCGGCTCCAACGTTCCAGCATACCCCAGATCCGCCGCCCGCCCGTCGTACTCCGCGCGGAGCCGGTCGAGGACGCGCTGCACCGTGGCGACGGGGACCACCAGGGCGGCGGCGATCCGGTACTCGCTGACGGGTTCGTCGGCGACCATCAGGATGGCCTCGACCGCGGCCTGCACCCCCCCGGGCAGCCCGTCGAGGTCCGGACCGGTCCCGGCGCTCACGCGGGCACCCCCGCCGGGGTCCCGGCCTCGCCGCGGACGGCACCGGCCGCCGCGCCGGCCGCGGCGCCACCGGCGTCCGCGGTCCCGTCCGCGGCTCCGTCCGCGGCGAGGCGCTCGGCGGTCCACCCGATGTCCGCGCCGGTCCAGCGCACCGTGAGCTCCCCCAGGGGGGCGTCCTGGGAGAGCTCGATCACGGCGTCGCGGAACATCTCCAGCAGCGCCAGGAAGCGCACGACCACCGCCAGGGTGGACCCGGCACCGGCCACGAGCGCGCGGAAGGACCGCGGCACCCCGCCCTCCAGCAGGCCGACGAGCGTCTCGGCCTCGTCCCGGACGGTGACCGCGGCCCCGTGCAGGTGGTCGACGCCGACCTCCGCGGGCGTCCCCGGCCGGGCCCCGAGCACCGCGCGGGCGATCCCGGCGAGCTGCTCGGGGGTGGTGCGCCAGTCGAGCTCGGGCAGGACCGCGGCGGCCTCGGGCTCCAGGGGCACGGCCCGGGGCAGGCGGGCGGACTCGGCCCGCATCCGCTCGTCCAGCAGACCGGCGACCTCCTTGAAGGCCTTGTACTGCAGCAGCCGGGCGAAGAGCAGGTCCCGGGCCTCGAGCAGGGCCACGTCGTCCTCGTCCTCGACCTCGCCGCGGGGCAGCAACCGGGCGGCCTTGAGGTCCAGGAGGGTCGCGGCGACCACGAGGAACTCGCTGGCCTCGTCGAGGGCACGGGCCGACCCGACGTCGTGCAGGGCGCGCACGTACCGGAGGAACTCGTCGGTGACGGTGGCCAGCGCGATCCTGGTGATGTCCAGCTCGTGCTTGGCGATCAGGGACAGCAGGACCTCGAAGGGCCCGGCGAAGTCCTCCAGCCGCACCGCGAAGCCGCCGGGTCCCGAGGGCTCCGGCAGCTCCCCGGGGTGCATCAGGGCGCGCCGCCGCGCGAGATCAGCTCCCGCGCCAGCTGGCGGTAGGACTCGGCGCCCGGGTGGGCGGTGGCGAAGGACAGGATGGGCTCGGCGGCCACCGTGGCGTCCGGGAACTTCACGGTGCGCTTGATGACCGTGTCGAAGACCTTGTCCCCGAACGCGTCGACGATCCGGGCCATGACCTCGCGGGAGTGCAGCGTGCGGGAGTCGAACATCGTGGCGAGCACGCCGTCGATCTGCAGGCGGGGGTTGAGCCGGTCCTGGACCTTCTCGATGGAGTCCACGAGCAGCGCCACGGCGCGCAGCGCGAAGAACTCGGCGATGAGCGGGATGACCACGCCGTGGGCGGCGGTCAGCGCGTTGACGGTGAGCAGGCCCAGCGAGGGCTGGCAGTCGATGATGATGACGTCGTAGTGCTCCTCGAGCTTGCGCAGCGCGCTCGCCAGGACCTGCTCACGGGCCACCTCGGTGACCAGCTGCACCTCGGCCGCGGAGAGGTCGATGTTGGCGGGGAGCAGGTCGACGCCCTCGACGTCCGTCTCCTGGACCACGTCCCACACGTCCACGGTGCGGTCCATCATGACGTTGTAGACCGTCAGCTCCAGCTCGTGCGGGTTCGCGCCGAGACCGGCGGAGAGCGCGCCCTGCGGGTCGAAGTCGACGAGCAGCACCTTGCGCCCCAGTTCGGCGAGCGCGGCCCCGAGGTTGATGGTGGAGGTGGTCTTGCCGACCCCGCCCTTCTGGTTGACCATCGCGATGATCCGGGCGGGCCCGTGGGAGGAGAGCTCGGGCGGCGCGGGGAAGCTGCGTGCGGGGCGGCCGGTGTGGCCCAGGTCTCCCGCCGCGGTCTCGCCCGTCCCGGGGATCCTCTCGTCGCTTCGCTGGCTCACTCGTGGCACCGCTCTTTCGTTCGTGGTCGCTGTCGTGGGTGGGCCGGCCCGGGCGCGGGACGGCCCGGGCCGGTGGGGCCGACCTGGGGTTTTCCTGGACTCGATCAGCCCCCAGCGTACCGCCGCGGCCTGCCGGTCCCGAATTGCCGCGGCGGCGGGGCCGGACCCGAACGACCGCGCCCGCCGGACCCGGTGGGGTCCGGCGGGCGCGGTCGGCCCGGGGCTCGCGCTCAGCGCGCGCCGGCGGCGGCCTCGACCTTCTCGGCGACGGAGTCCTCGACCGGGGCGGCGTCGGGGCCGCGCTCGGGGCCGCCGTGCGAGTGGGCGGTCATGGTGGACTCGTCGAACCTGTCCTGCCCGGAGAGCACGCGCTCGACCTGGTCGAGGTCGATCTCGCGGGTCCACTTGCCGATCAGCAGGGTGGCGACCGCGTTGCCCGTGAAGTTCGTCAGGGCGCGCGCCTCGGACATGAACCGGTCGATGCCCACGATGATGCCCACGCCGTCGACCAGGTCCGGGCGGTGCGACTGCAGGCCGCCGGCGAGGGTGGCCAGCCCGGCGCCGGTGACCCCGGCGGCGCCCTTGGAGGCGATGATCATGAACACCAGCAGGGAGACCTGCTCCCCCAGGGCCAGGGGGTTGCCCATGGCGGAGGCGACGAACAGGGCGGCCATGGTCAGGTAGATGGCGGTGCCGTCCAGGTTGAAGGAGTAGCCGGTCGGAACGGTCACGCCGACCACGGGCTTGGAGACGCCGGCGTGCTCCATCTTGGCGATGAGCCGGGGCAGGGCGGCCTCGGAGGAGGAGGTCGAGAAGATCAGCAGGTACTCGCGGCCCAGGTACTTCATGAGCCGGAAGATGTTGATCCCGGTGACCGCCTTGAGCAGCCCGCCCAGGATCAGCACGATGAACAGGACGCAGGTGAGGTAGAAGGCGATCATCAGGGTGGCCATGGAGACGATGGCCTGCACGCCGGTCTCGCCGACCACGCCGGCGATCGCGCCGAACGCGCCGATCGGGGCGACCCACATGACCATGATCAGGATCCGGAAGACCAGGGCCTGGAGGTAGCCGACGGCCTGGAGCACGGGCTTGCCGGCCGGGCCCATCTGCTGCAGGGCGAAGCCCACGATCAGGGCCACGAACAGGGTCTGCAGGATGTTGCCCGCGGTCAGGGAGGACACCAGCGTGGTGGGGATGATGCCGAGCAGGAACCCGATCGTCCCGCCCTCGCCGTCGCCGTGGCCGGTGTCCGTGATCTCGTACTCGGAGCCCTGGATGTTCAGGCCCTCGCCCGGGTGGATCAGGTTGCCCACGACCAGGCCGATGGCCAGCGCGACGGTGGACATCGCCATGAAGTAGGCCAGGGCCAGGCCGCCGACCTTGCCGACGGTCGCCGCCTTGGCGATGGAGCCGACGCCCAGGACGATCGTGCAGAAGATGATGGGGGCGATCATCATCTTGATCAGGGCGATGAACGCGGTGCCGATGGGCTTGAGCGTCCGGGCGAACTCGGGGGCCACGAGACCCAGGACGGCGCCGGCGACGACGGCGATGATCACGAAGACGTACAGGTAGTGCGTCTTGTCCTTCTTCGGCTTCTGGACGGGCCCTTGCGGGTCGACGGGGTCCGTGGCGACGGTGGCCATGCTTCTCCTGACGGTGCGGATGGGTAGCGCGCGGGGCCCGGGATCGGGCGATGTGACGAGTCTCACCGGAGGACGCCGCCCTGTCGCGTTGTGGTCATAATGGTCGTGACGCCCACCACAGGCGGACGAGGGGCAGAAGGGGAGGACGCGGGCATGTCGGTGGCCAGGCGCTTCCTCCTGCTCCAGCTGGCCGTCGTGGCCCTGGTGACCGTCGCGGTCTCCCTCGTGCTGTTCGCCCAGGAGCGCCACGCGGTGCGGGAGCGCGCCCGGGCCGTGACCCGGGCGGTGGCCACGGCCCTGGCCGACGACCCCTACGTGCTCGAGGCCGCCGGCGCCCCGGACCCGCACTCCGCCCTGCAGCCGCTCACGGACCGCCTGCTCGAGGACACGGGCCTCGACTTCGTCACGATCATGGCCCCCGACGGCACCCGCTGGACGCACCCGTGGCCCTCCTCGGTCGGCGACCCCTACCGGGGCGACCGCTCGCACGCGCTCGCCGGCGAGGTGTGGACGAGCACGGAGCACGGCAATCTCGGCCCGTCGGTGCGCACGATCGCCCCCGTCCGGGACCAGGACGGGACGGTCGTGGCGCTCGTGGCCACGGGCGTCCTGCTCGAGGCCCTGTCCCAGCAGGCGCTGGCCCAGCTGCCGGCCGTGCTGCTCGTGGGCCTGCTGCTGCTCGCCGCCTCGACGACGGTCGCGGCGCTGGCGGCCCGCTACCTCGGCAGGGTCACGCACGGGTGGGGACCGGAGGAGCTCGCCCAGGTCCACGCGCTGCACGACGCCGTGCTCAACGAGGCCACCGAGGGGCTGCTGCTCGTGGACGGGGCGGGCACGGTGCCGGTGCTCAACGCCCGGGCCCGCGAGCTGCTCGGGATCCGCCCGGAGGCGCCCGGACCCGGCCGGCGCACCGCCCCGCCGGTCGGCTCGCTCGGGCTGCCCACGGCGCTGGAGGCCGTGCTGCGCTCGGGGGCCGCCGTGCAGGAGCAGTGGGTCGTGGCCGGCGAGCGCACGCTGATCGTCTCGAGCCTGCCGGCCCGGGGGGCACTCGCCGGGCGCGGCATGGTCGTGATCCTGCGCGACCACACCGAGATCTCCCGGCTCTCCGGGCAGCTGCGCGCCACGTCGGCGCTGGCCGGGGCCCTGCGTGCCCAGACGCACGAGCACGCCAACCGGATGCACACGGTGGTCTCCCTCCTGGAGCTGGGTCACCAGGAGGAGGCCCTCGACTTCGCCTCCGCCGACCGGCAGCGCACCCGGGGGCTGTCCGAGGACCTGCTCGCCCGCCTCGACGACCCCATCCTCGCCGCCCTGCTCGTGGGCAAGACCGCCGCGGCCCACGAGCGCGGGGTGGAGCTGGAGGTCGTCCTGGGCCCGGACGTGCCGCGCCTGCCCGTCTCCCCCGCCGACCTCGTGACCCTCGTCGGCAACCTCGTGGACAACGCCGTCGAGGCGGCCGCGGCCAATGCGGCGCACGTGAGCCCCGTCGTCGAGGTGGAGATCACCGGGGCGCCCGACGACGCCGACCCGGCCCGGGACACCGCCGTGATCACCGTGGCCGACACCGGCATGGGGGTTCCCGACGAGCTCGCCCACCGGGTCTTCGACCTCGGGGTCAGCACGAAGCCGGCCGGGCCCGAGGGCCGGGGCGTCGGGCTGCACCTGGTGCGCGAGGTCGTGGAGCGGTGGGGCGCCCGGATCGAGCTGGGCAACGACGGCGGGGCCGTGTTCACCGTGACGATCCCGGTCCCGCGGGAGACCGTCCCGGAGCGGGTCCCGTGACGGGGCCCGTGCGGGTCCTCGTCGTCGACGACGAGCCGCTGACCGCGGCCTCCCACGCGGAGTACGTCGAACGCTCCCAGGGCTTCCGGGCCGTGGCCACGGCCGTGTCCGGGCGCACGGCCGTGCAGGCGGTGCAGGCCGCCCGGCGGGCGGGGCGGCCCGTGGACCTGGTGCTGCTGGACGTGAACCTCCCGGACATGTCCGGGCTCGACGTGGCCCGCACCCTCCGGGCCCGCGGCGAGTCGGTGGACCTGCTCGTGATCACGGCGCACCGGGACGTGGCCACGGTCCGCGAGGCGACCACGCTCGGCGTCGTGGGCTACCTCATCAAGCCCTTCACCTACGCCGTGTTCGAGGAGAAGCTCGCCGCCTACCGCAGCTACCGCTCGGCCCTCGGAATGGGCGGCGCCGTGGGCCAGGCCGAGGTGGACCGCGCGTTCGCCGCCCTGGGCTCGCCGGTGCGGCCGTCCGCGCCGAAGGGCCTCTCCGCCGGGACCCTGGCCGCCGTCACCGACCTCGTGCGCGGCGGGGAGTGGCTCTCCGCGGGGGAGGTCGCCGAGCGCAGCACCCTGTCGCGGGTGACGGCCCGGCGCTACCTGGAGCACCTGGCCGAGCGCGGCCTCGTGCACCGGCGCTCGCGCTACGGCACGCCCGGGCGCCCGGAGCTCGAGTACGGCTGGGCCGGCTGAGCCGCCGGCGGGGTCCTCGGACGCCGCCGGGAGGAATCCGTGCGGCCGGACCGGTGCGCACCTGCGCCTGCAGTGCGTAGTCTCACGAGGGTCGTCCCCACCCGCCGAAGAGACGAGGTCCAGGTGTTCGAAGCACCGAGCCTGATGTTCGCCGCCGCCGGTCTGGCCGTGTTCGCCGCCGCGCTGCTCCCGCGCCTGCTGATGCGCGCCCCCATCTCGATGCCCATGGTGTTCCTGGCGACGGGCATGGCCGTCTTCTCCGTCGCCGACTCCCTCCCCGACCCCGATCCCGTGGCCTACAGCGACATCACCGTCCACCTGAGCGAGATCTGCGTCATCATCTCCCTGATGGGCGCCGGCCTGGCCCTGGACCGTCCCCTGGGGCGCGCCCGGTGGGCCACGACCTGGCGCCTGCTCGGCATCGCGATGCCCCTGTGCCTGGTCGGGCTGGTCCTGCTCGGGTGGTCGGTGCTGGGGCTGACCGTGGCCGGCGCCGTGCTCGTGGCCGCGGCCCTGGCTCCCACCGACCCGGTCCTGGCCTCCGAGGTCCAGGTCGGGGCGCCCTCCGAGGCCCAGGAGGACCTCGACGGCGAGGACGAGGTGCGCTTCGGCCTCACGTCGGAGGCGGGGCTGAACGACGGGCTGGCCTTCCCGTTCGTCTACCTCGCCATCGCCCTCAGCGTCGTGGGGACGTCGCCCGCGGCGTGGGTGCCGCACTTCCTCGGCGTGGACGTGGCCTGGCGGATCGCCGTCGGCTGCCTCGCCGGGTTCGCGGTGGGCAAGCTGCTGGGGCGCGTCTTCTTCCGCTCCCCGATCGAGAGCGTCCGCATGGCCTCCCACTCCGAGGGGTTCGTCGCCCTGGCCGCGACCTTCCTCACCTACGGGATCACCGAGATGGTGGAGGGCTACGGCTTCGTGGCCGTGTTCGTGTGCGCGGTGACCATCCGGGCGGGCGAGCGGGTGCACGGCTACCACGGCGTGCTGCACAGCTACATCGAGCAGCTCGAGCGGCTGCTGACGGTGGTGGTGCTCGTGCTCCTGGGCGGCGCCGTCGCGCGGGGGCTGCTCGCAGGCCTCAGCTGGCGCGAGGTGCTCGTCGCCGCGGCCTTCCTGCTGCTCGTCCGGCCCGTGGCCGGGTGGATCGCCCTGGCCCGGGGTCGCACCGGCCCGTGGGAGCGCGGCGTCATCGCCTTCTTCGGCGTCCGCGGCATCGGCTCCGTCTACTACCTCGGCTACGCCCTGGCCGAGGGCGAGTTCGCCGCCGAGGACCAGACGCTGTGGCGGATCGTGGGACTGGTGATCGTCATGTCCGTCGTGGTGCACGGCGTCGCCGCCGGACCGGTCATCACCGTGCTCGACCGTGCCCGGCAGCGCAAGGCCGTGCGCGAGACGGGGACCGAGGAGGCCGCCCCCAACACCCCGATCTGATCCGGGTCACCGTGCGTGGCGCGCCGGCCCCTCAGCCGGCGCGCGGCGGGCGCAGGGCGTCCCCGAGGGACTCGAGCACAGAGGGGTCCTCGATCGTCGAGGGCACCTCGTAGTCCTCGCCGTCGGCCATCTGCCGCATGGTCTTGCGCAGGATCTTGCCCGAGCGGGTCTTGGGCAGCCCGTCCACGACCGTCACGTCCTTGAAGTCGGCGACCGCGCCGATCTGCCGGCGCACCAGGGCCACGAGCTCGTCCCGCAGCTGCTCGGCCGGGATCGTCGCCCCGGTCTTGAGCACGACGTAGCCGGCCGGCCGCTGACCCTTCAGCGGGTCCGCCACCCCGATCACCGCGCACTCGGCCACCGCCGGGTGCGAGGCCACGACCTGCTCCATGGCCCCGGTGGAGAGCCGGTGGCCGGACACGTTGATCACGTCGTCGGTGCGTCCCATGACGTAGACGTAGCCGTCCTCGTCGACGTGGCCGGAGTCGCCGGTGGCGTAGTAGCCCGGGAAGGCCGTGAGGTAGGCCTCCACGAAGCGCCGGTCGTCGCCCCACAGCGTGGTGAGGGTGCCCGGGGGCAGGGGCAGGCGCAGGGCGATGTTGCCCTCCTCCCCGGCCGCGACCGGCTGCCCCAGGGGGTCGAGGACCTCCACCCGGTAGCCGGGCACGGGCACGGACGGCGAACCGGGCTTCAGGGGCAGCCGCTCGATCCCGAAGGGGTTGGCGCAGATCGCCCACCCCGTCTCCGTCTGCCACCAGTGGTCGACCACCGGCACCCCCAGCACCCGGGAGGCCCAGCCGTAGGTCTCCGGGTCGAGCCGCTCCCCCGCCACGAACAGCGCCTGCAGGGAGCCGATGTCGTGCCGGCGCACCAGCTCGCCCTCGGGGTCCGCCCGGCGGACGGCCCGCAGGGCCGTGGGGGCGGTGAAGAGCACCTTCACGCCGTGGTCCTCCACGCGCTGCCAGAACGCACCGGCGTCCGGGGTGCCCACGGGCTTGCCCTCGTAGAGCACGGTCGTGGCGCCGGCGAGCAGCGGGCCGTAGACGATGTAGGAGTGGCCCACGACCCACCCCACGTCGGAGGCCGTCCACATCACCTCGCCGGGACCGACGTCGTAGACGTGGCGCATGGACCACGCCATGGCCACGGCGTGCCCGCCGTTGTCGCGGACCACTCCCTTCGGGGTGCCCGTGGTGCCGGAGGTGTAGAGCACGTAGAGCGGGTCGGTCGCCGCGACGGGCACCGGCGCCGCGGGCTCGGCGCCCTCGACGGCGGCGGCCCAGCTCAGCCACTCGGCCGGCGGCTGCTCCCCGCGCCCGGCCCGGTCCCGGGCCTGCCCGACGGTGGTCTCGAAGCCGGGTCGCTCGTGCACGACCACCGTCTCCGGCGCGTGCCGGGACAGCCGCAGGGCCTCCTCGATCGCGGGGATGTACTCGATCCGCCGCCTCGGCTCCAGCCCGCCGGTCGTGGTCACCACCACCCGGGGCCGCGAGTCGTCGATGCGCGAGGCCAGCTCCCGGGGGGCGAACCCGCCGAAGACCACGGAGTGCACGGCGCCCAGGCGGGCGCACGCGAGCATCGCCACGGCCGCCTGCGGGATCATCGGGAGGTAGACGAGCACCCTGTCGCCCCGCCCCACCCCGCGGGCGGCGAGGGCACCGGCGAACAGCGCCACCTCGTCGCGCAGCCGCGCGTAGCTGTAGCGCTCCTGGACGCCCAGCAGCGCGGAGTCGTAGATCAGCGCCGTGCGCTCGCCGTGGCCGGCCTCCACATGGCGGTCCAGGGCGTTGTAGGAGGTGTTGAGCTCGCCGTCGGGGAACCAGCGGTAGAGCGGTGCCCTGGTCCCGTCGAGGGCCGCGGTGGGCTCCCGGGCCCAGTCGACGGCCCGGGCCGCCTCGAGCCAGAACCGCTCCGGGTCCTGGACGCTGCGCCGGTAGACCTCCCTGTAGTCCTCGGCCTGCGTGGTGTGGTGGTCGGTGCTCATGGGTTCCTCCGGGGCGTCGCGGTCCTGCCGGTCACCCTAGTGGCGCAGATCACAGCAGACAAGAGCGCTGTATACATTGACGCGACAATGTTCCAGTATTTCCGGAATCCCTCGCGCCTCTTGCGTCGACGTGTATACACTGACCGGGAAGTGTGAGGTCGATCACCGATGGTTCCCGCCGGTTCTGCGGGCCCGGGGCCGCAGAAGTGAGGAGGGAGCCGTGCGCGCCAGCGACCGCGCCTACGAGGCCCTGCGCAGCGACATCGTCGAGTGGAGGCTGCTGCCCGGCCAGGTGCTGGGCGAGGTGGAGCAGTCGGAGCGCTTCGGCATCTCCCGCACCCCCATCCGCGAGGCACTCAGCCGGCTCACCGCCGACGGGCTCGCCGAGGCCCACCGGGGCCGGGGCGTGGTCGTCTCCCAGGTCTCCCTGGAGGACGTCCGGGCCCTCTTCGAACTGCGCGAGGCCCTCGACTGCCGGGCGGCCCGGCTCGCGGCCCGGCGCCGGGACGCCGCCGAGTTCCAGCGGCTGGCCGCCGAACTGGAGGCCTGCGTGGACCGGCTCCACGACCCGGGCACCGACCGCTCCGCGTACTACGAGCTCGTGGAGCGCATGGACCAGGCCGTCGACGACGCCACGGTCAACCCCTACCTCACCGCCGCCCAGCGGTCACTGCGCCTGCACCTGGCGCGCGTGCGCAAGCTGTCCCGGACCAATCCGGAGCGCCTGGCGCGGGCTGCCGCCGAGCACGCGCAGATCGCGCGCGCGATCGCGGAGGGCTCCGAGGAGCTCGCCGAGGCCGCGACCCGGGTGCACCTGGCGAACTCGCTGCACGCCGTCCTGACCACCCCTGTCCGCGAGTGGGTCGAGCCCGCTCCCCCGCTCGAGGCCGCCGGCTGAGCAGGACCCCGCCCGTCCGCCCCCGCCGGTGGACGTCCGTCCCCACGAGAGGAAGTTCCATGACCGTTCTCCATCCCGTACGCGTCCACCCGTCCAAGGACGACCTGGCCCGCGAGGACCAGCTCGCCTGGAAGATGGCGGAGGTCGCCGCGGACCCGGTCGAGGTGAGCGACGAGGTGGCCGAGATGGTCATCAACCGTGTCCTCGACAACGCCTCCGTCGCGATCGCCTCCCTGAACCGGGACCCGATCGTCTCGGCGCGGGACCAGGCCCTCGCCCACGCCCCGACCCCCGGCGGCTCCGGCGCCGCGCTCTACGGGGTCCCCGCGGCACGGACCACGGTCTCCCCCGAGTGGGCGGCGTGGGCCAACGGCGTGGCGGTGCGCGAGCTCGACTACCACGACACGTTCCTGGCCGCGGAGTACTCCCACCCCGGGGACAACATCCCCCCCATCCTCGCCGTCGCCCAGCACGTGGGCGCGACCGGCGCGGACCTCGTGCGCGGGATCGCCACCGGCTACGAGCTGCAGGTCGACCTCGTGAAGGCGATCTGCCTGCACAAGCACAAGATCGACCACGTGGCCCACCTCGGCCCGTCCGCGGCCGCCGGGATCGGCACGCTGCTGGGCCTGGACACCACGACGATCTTCCACGCCATCGGCCAGGGCCTGCACACCACCACCGCCACCCGGCAGTCCCGCAAGGGCGAGATCTCCACCTGGAAGGCCCACGCCCCCGCGTTCGCCGGGAAGATGGCCGTCGAGGC
>JAPSHS010000154.1 GCA_031179495.1 Kocuria sp.
CGCCCGAGGAGCCGAGGGAGCGCATCGCGTGCTCGCTGCCGTCCCAGCCGTTGAAGTCGCCGATGACGCGCACGGCCTGGGCGTTGGGGGCCCACACGGCGAAGCTCACGCCGGTGATCTCGCCCAGCGCGGAGGGATAGCGGCGCACGTGGGCACCGAGGACGGTCCACAGGGTCTCGTGCCGCCCCTCCCCGATCAGGTGCAGGTCGAGCTCCCCCAGCGTGGGGGCGAAGCGGTACGGGTCGTCCGTCCGCTGCGGCTCGAGGTCGCGGTAGGTGACGTCCACGCGGTAGTCGGGGATCCGGCCCGGCTCGTGGGCGGGGACCACGCCGGTGAAGATGCCGCCCCACTCGTGCTCGAGCTCGAACGTCCCGTCCTGCGTGACGACGGCCACCGCGGTCGCAAACCGGCGCAGCGTGCGCACGGTGACGCTGCCGTCCGGGCCGAGGTGGGCGCCCAGGACCCCGTGCGGGTCGTGGTGGCGGCCCTCGGAGACGGCGGCGAGCACGTGCTCCGGCACGGCGACGGGCCCTGCCGGAGCCACGTCGTGGCCCGAGGTCTCGGCCTGGACGGGGTCGGATCGGTCCTGCGGGGTGCTGGCGGTCACTGCGTCCTCGATTTCCGTTCCCGGTTCCGCCGGAGCGTGCCCTGCGGAACGGGACCTGTCGTCGTCGTGGTCGGCGCCGGGCACGGGGTCCGCACCGGCGGGTTCAGGGTTCACGCTACGCGACCGGAGGCCGTCGAGTGAACGGCGCACCGCCGCGGCCGGCACGTCCACCCAGTCGGGTCGGTTGCGCTGCTCGTAGACGACCTCGTAGAGGGCCTTGTCGAGCCACAGCGCCAGGAACAGCGGCGAGTCGCGCTCGACGGCGTGCCCGCTGCCCTGCTCGTAGCCGGCGAGGAAGGCCTCACCGCTCCTCCGGCCCCAGCCCTCGGCGTCCCGTGCGCCGGCGCGCGCCCCGAACGCCGCGGCGTAGTCGAAGGAGCGCAGCATGCCGACGACGTCGCGCATGGCGACGTCCGCGCGGGTGCGCTCCTCGATCGGGCGCAGAGGCTCGCCCTCGAAGTCCAGGACCTTGAACCGGCCCTCCCCCGTCTGGAGGACCTGGCCCAGGTGGTAGTCGCCGTGGATGCGCTGCAGCGGAGGCAGCTCCGTCACGCCGTCGAGCGAGTCCAGCAGCGCGTCGAGGCCGGCGTCGTACTCCGCGAACAGGGAGCCGGACTGGGCCCGGGCCCATCGGATCCGACCGGCGAGATCCTCCAGCAGGCGGGCGCGGGCGTCGTCGTCGGGAGCGCCCGAGCCGAAGGCGCGGGCCAGGTCGCGGTGCACGCGGGCGGTCGTGCGGCCCAGCTCCCCGGCCTCGTCGGTGAAGTCCTCGCCCTGCTCGGCGGCCTGCACGGCGCGGCCCCACGCGTCGGCGGAACCGGCGAGGAACTCGGTGGCCACGGCCAGCTGCCCCTCCGCGGCGGCGAGACCGGCACGCCAGCGGGCGTCGAGCCAGCCGAAGGTGGCCGGCACCGCGGGGCAGCCGAGGCCCGTGAGCTCGCGGCCCACCTCCACGTCCGGGTTGGTGCCCTCCCCCACCACGCGGAAGAACTTCACGATGACGGGATCGGCGTCCGCCCGGTCCGCGGGCGGGGTGAGGATCACCGAGGAGTTCGACTGCTCGCTGGAGATCACCCGGACCTGCTCTCGGGACTCCACGGCGTAGGGCACGCGCAGCGCGTCCCCGTGCCCACCGGTCACGGAGAGCCCCAGCGGACCGCTTCCGGCCGTCCCCTCCTCCTGCATGAGGGAGAGCGCGGCGCCCACGAAGACGGGGTCACCGACGCCGTCGTAGACCCAGGACGCGGCCACCGCGCCGTCCGCGCCGGGGACGTGCAGACCCGTCCGGTCGGCCACCGCGCGCCCGGCCCGGGCCGCCCGGTCCTTGAGGAAGCGCGCCGCCCGGCGCGGACCGGCGTCCTGCTCCGCGCCCGGCCCGGCCGCCGGCTCGGCAGCGCTGTCCTCCGCCGCTGCCGGTTCCCCGACGAGGAAGCGCTCGGCGCCCTCGAGGGGCGCGGCGCGGAAGGTCAGCGGCACCTGGAGCAGCTCGGCGCGGCCGTCCTCGGAGGCCTCCACGAGCAGCACCCGTGCGGTGGCGCCCTCCTGCCCCGGCAGCTCGAGCTGGGCGACGACACGCAGGTCCGCGCCCGCGCCGCCGTCCGCGAAGGGGAACCACCGCTGCTTCGGCAGCCATCGCCGCAGCAGGTCGAGGAGCTCGTCGGGGTGCTGGTCGGTCATGGGTCGGTCCTTCCGGGGCGGGCGGGTGGTGGCCGGACGCGCGGACGCGCTCAGGACGTCTTGGCGGGCGTGATGATCGGCATGGCCGTGGTGTGCGGGTGCGTGCCGTCGTCGCTGCGCGCCGCCCGCAGGCGCAGCCAGAAGAAGTCCTGGCTGCCGAGGGTGATGCGGTACTCCCCCGCCTCGTCCACCTCGCCGAACAGGTCACCGCCGAAGAGCTCCCGCAGCCCGCGGCCCGCGAACTGGGGCAACCGGATCCGGGCGCACGCGGGAGTGTGGGCGAGGTTGAACAGGCACAGCACCGTTTCGCCGCGCTCGTCGTCCGCCTCCGCGTCGGGGAGCACCCGCAGGAACGCGAGCACGGAGTCGTGGTCGGTCTCCACGTTGACGTAGGCGCCCAGGCCGAAGGCCGGGTGCGCCTTGCGCACCGCGAGCATCTGGCGCATCCAGTGCAGCAGGGAGGACGACGACGCCAGCTGCGCCTCCACGTTCACCTGGTTGTAGTGGTAGACGAGCGACTGGACCACGGGCAGGTACAGCTTGCCCGGGTCGGCCTTCGAGAACCCGGCGTTGCGGTCGGGGGTCCACTGCATCGGGGTGCGCGAGGCGTCGCGGTCGTCGAGCCAGATGTTGTCCCCCATCCCGATCTCGTCGCCGTAGTAGAGGAACGGGCTGCCGGGCAGGGACAGCAGCAGCGCGTGGATGAGCTCGATCTCCGCCCGGGAGTTGTCCAGCAGCGGGGCCAGGCGCCGGCGGATGCCCACGTTGGCGCGCATCCGGGAGTCCGGGGCGTACCAGCCGAGCATCGCCTGGCGCTCCTCGGTGGTGACCATCTCGAGGGTCAGCTCGTCGTGGTTGCGCAGGAACGTGCCCCACTGGGTCCCCCGCGGGATGTCGGGCGTCTCCTGCATGGTGTCCACGATCGGGGCGGCCTTCTGGTCGCGCAGGGCGTAGAAGATCCGCGGCATGATCGGGAAGTGGAAGCACATGTGGCACTCGGGCTCGTCCTCCGTGCCGAAGTACTCGACCACCTCGTGCGGCATCTGGTTCGCCTCGGCGATCACGACGCGGCCCGGGTACTCCTGGTCGATCATGGCGCGCAGCCCCACCAGGAAGTCGTGCGTGCCGGGGAGGTTCTCGCAGTTGGTCCCCTCCTCTTCGATCAGGTAGGGGATCGCGTCGGCGCGGAAGCCGTCGATGCCCATGTCGAGCCAGAACTTCACGACGTCGTGCACGGCCTCGACCACGGCCGGGTTCTCGAAGTTGAGGTCGGGCTGGTGGGAGAAGAAGCGGTGCCAGAAGAACTGGCGGCGGATCGGGTCGAACGTCCAGTTCGACTCCTCCGTGTCCACGAAGATGATGCGGGCGTCCTGGTACAGCTCATCCGTGTCGGACCAGACGTAGAAGTCGCCGTAGGGGCCCTCCGGGTCCTCCCGTGAGGCCTGGAACCACGGGTGCTGGTCGCTGGTGTGGTTGAGCGGGAGGTCGATGATCACGCGCAGGCCACGGGCGTGCGCCTCGGCCACGAGCCGCTTGAAGTCGCTGATCGTGCCGAACTCGTCCA
>JAPSHS010000155.1 GCA_031179495.1 Kocuria sp.
ACGCCGAGGAGTACTTCACGGAGTAGGCCAGGACGGCGACGTCGGGGCGTCCCGCCTCGTCGAGGGCGGAGCGGATCACCCCGACCTGGCCGTCCATCATGCCGGAGGGGCCGAGCACGTGGGCCCCTGCCTCGGCCTGGGCGACGGCCATCCGGCCGTAGATCTCCAGGGTCGCGTCGTTGTCCACGGTCCCGTCGTCGGCCAGCACGCCGCAGTGGCCGTGGTCCGTGAACTCGTCGAGGCACAGGTCCGCCATGACCACCGTGTCGTCGCCCACCTCGGCACGGACGGCGCGCAGGGCACGGTTCAGGATGCCCTCGGGATCGCACCCCGCGCTGCCCCGGGGGTCGCGCTCGGCGGGCACGCCGAAGAGCATGATCCCCCCCAGGCCCTTGGCCGCGACCTCCGCCGCGGCGCGCCGGAGGGAGTCCACGGAGTGCTGGACGACGCCCGGCATGGAGCCGAGCGGGGCGGGCTCGGTGAGCCCCTCCCGCACGAACACGGGCAGGATGAGGTCGGAGGGGTGGACCCTGGTCTGCGCGGCGAGGCGGCGCACGGCGGGGGTGCTGCGCAGCCGGCGGGGCCGGGAGACCAGGTCGTAGCGCGGGATTCGGTGGGTCACGGAGGTCGTCTCCTCGGTCGTCGGTGTCGTCGGTGTCGTCGGTGCGGGGCGCTGCGGCCCGTCGGGGGCCGCGAGGACCCGGGCGAGAGCGGCGCGGACCGCGTCCGGGGTGGGACGGGACGCCGCGAGGGCGGACAGCCCGCGGTCGGCGGCGGCCCGGCGCGTCGGTTCGCCGATGGCCACGAGGGCGGTGCTTGCCAGGACGGCCGGGTCGTCGCCGACGAGCTCGGCGAGGTGCGACGGCGCCGTGAGCACCACCGCGTCGGCCTCCCCGGCGGCGAGGGCCGCCAGCAGCTCCGCCCGTTCCAGCGTCGGCACGCCGCCGGCGTGCTCCGCGCTGCCCGGGACGAGGGGTGCCTGCGCCGGCCACGGGACCGTCTCGTAGGCCGTGGCCGTGACGACACGGTACCCCTTCGCGGCGAGGCCCGCCTCGAGGGAGGGTCCCGCACGGGCGGAGAGGGGCAGCAGGACGGTGCCGGGGGCCGGTTCTGCCGGCCAGTCCGCGAGCAGCCCGGCGGCCGAGTGGGCCGTGCCGGGAACGAGGTCCGGGACCAGCCCGGCGGCCGCGAGGGCCGTGGCCGTGGCGTCCCCCACCGCGGCCACGCGCAGCCCCGCGCTCCGCGCCGCGGCCAGCCGGTCGCCGAGTCCCGGCCGGGCGGGGACACCGGCCACCGCCTGCAGGGCCCGGACCGTGTTGACCGAGGTCACGGCCAGCCACGTGCGCCCGGCCGGTCCCGGGTCCGCCGCGCGGTCCAGCAGCGCGGCCAGCGGCCCGGTGTCCGCCGGCAGGGTCGGCTCGAGCAGCGGCGCGAGCCGCACCCCGGCGCCCTCGGCGCGCAGCAGCTCCACGAGCTCCCGGGCCCGGTCGGCGGAGCGGGTGACGACCACCCGGGCGCCGCGCAGGGCGCCGGGGTGGTCGTCGTCGTGGCCGGGCAGCGGCACGGGTCTCAGAGCGTCAACCGGGCCAGCCGGCCGGCGCCGTCGGCGAGCAGCTCCTCGGCCAGCCGGATGCCGAGTCCCCGGGCGGCGCCGACGGTGCGCTCCGCGGTCGTGCCGCTGCGGCGCATGAGCCGGCTGCCGTCGGGGTCGGCCACGACGACGTCGAGCACGAGCTCGTCGCCCTCGATCCGCCCGAAGGTGCCCACGGGAGCGGCGCACCCGGCCTCGAGGCGGGTCAGCAGCGCCCGCTCGGCGGTCACGGCCAGCCGGGTCTCCCGGTGGTCCACCGCGGCCAGGGCGGCGGCGAGGGGGGCGTCGCCGGAGGCGTCCTCGGCGCGGCACTCCAGGGCCAGGGCGCCCTGGCCCGGTGCGGGGAGCATGACGGACGGGTCGATCAGCTCGGTGATCGCGTCCTCCCGGCCCAGCCGCCGGAGCCCCGAGGCGGCCAGCACCACGGCGTCGAGGTCGCCGGGGGCCACGCGGGCCAGCCGGGTGCCCACGTTGCCGCGGATGTCGACGATCTCCAGGTCCGGGCGGGCCGCGCGCACCTGCGCCGCCCGCCGGGGGGAGCCGGTGCCGACCCTGGCCCCCGCGGGCAGCTGTGCCAGGGTCAGTCCGTCCCGGGCGCACAGGGCGTCACGCGGGTCCTCGCGCTCCGGCACCGCGGCCACCTCGAGACCCGGCACGGGGGCGGTGGGCAGGTCCTTGAGCGAGTGCACGGCGAGGTCCACCGAGCCGGCCAGCAGCGCCGCGCGCAGGGCCGTGGCGAAGACGCCGGTCCCGCCCATCTGGGACAGCGGCCCCGTGAGCACGTCGCCCTCGGTGCGGATCGTGACGAGCTCGGGCTCCAGCCCGCCCGCCGCCGCCACGGCGCGGGCCGCCGTGGCGGTCTGGGTGAGGGCCAGCTGGGAGCCGCGGGTCCCGACCCGCAGGACCGGCCGTTCCGCGGCGGTCTCGGCGCTCACGCGTACCGCACCTCCCCCGCCTCGTCGAGGTCGGCCGGGATCGGCTCGCCCTCCGGCCGCTGCGCGATCGTCGGCCGCGGCCCGGAGGCGCCGCGCAGCACCTTGACGCAGCAGTCCGGGGCGCAGTCGTCGAACCACGTGCCCGGGGCGCACGCGGAGGCCCGCGGTGCCGCGGTGCGGCCGGCGACCCGCTGCTCCACGAGGTCCGCGAGCCCGGCCACGAAGGCCGGGTGCGTGCCGGCGGTGGGGGTGCGGACGGCAGGGAGGCCGAGCCGCTCGCAGGTCTCGAGGGCCTCGGTGTCGAGGTCCCACTTGACCTCCATGTGGTCGGAGACGAAGCCCAGCGGCACGAGCACCACGCCGGCGACGCCGCGTCCGGCGAGCTCCTCGAGGGCGTCGTTGACGTCCGGCTCGAGCCACGGCACCGTGGAGGGCCCGGAGCGGGACTGGTAGACGAGGTCCCAGGTGTGGTCCCCCAGCTCCTCCGGACCGACGCGCTCGAGCACGGTCCGGGCGACGGCCAGGTGCTGGGCCACGTAGGCGGAGTCCTCCTCGAAGTCCATCCGTGCGGGCCCGGAGGCCTCGGCGTCGGTGGTGGGGATGGAGTGGGTGCAGAACAGGACCGCGATCCTGCCCCCGTCGGCGCCGAGCCGACCGCGGACCTGCGCGAGACCCTCACGGAGGCCCTCGACGAAGGGCTGCACGAAACCCTCGGCGTCGTAGTACTGGCGGACCTTGTCGATCCGCATCTCGTCCCGCAGACCGAGCTCCTCGAGCGCGACGCCGTAGTCCTCCCGGTACTGCCGGCACCCGGAGTAGCTGGAGTAGGCGCTCGTGGCGAGCACCAGCAGCTTGCGCATCCCGCGGGCGTGGCACTCCCGCACGACGTCGGTGACGTAGGGCGCCCAGTTGCGGTTGGCCCACAGCACGGGCACGTGCATCCCCCGGCCCAGCAGCTCGGCCTCGAGGGCCGCGCGCAGGGCACGGTTCTGGGCGTTGATGGGGCTCACCCCGCCGTTGGCCCGGTAATGGGTGGCGACCTCCTCGAGCCGCTCGTCGGGGATGCCGCGGCCCTGCGTGACGTTGCGCAGGAAGGGGAGGACGTCGTCCTGGCCCTCGGGCCCCCCGAAGGAGGAGAGGACGACGGCGTCGTAGTCCACGGGCGCGTGCGCCCGGGCACGGGACAGCTCGTTCTCGACGCTCATCGGAGCACCTCCGCGATCTCCTCGGTGCCGATCCGGCGACCGGTGTAGAAGGGCGTCTCCTCGCGCACGTGCAGCCGGGCCTCCGT
>JAPSHS010000156.1 GCA_031179495.1 Kocuria sp.
GGGGTGCGCCACCCACCCTGCCAGTCCTCGGGCGCGGTGTCAGCCCGGACCCGCCGCCCGGCCGGTCCCACATAGCACGTGCACGGCCGGGGGTGGAAATCATGCCGGTTCATGACGTCGTCCTGGATCCGAGTGGACCGAGAGGTTAGGTTTCCCTAACCTCTCACCGGGGGTTTTACCGAACTCTTCCATGTCCTTATTCCCTGCCGTCCCCGGACGGCGAACTTAGGTGGTCCTGTGCGCGTTCCGCTCCGCTCCTCGGTGCCCGTGGGTCTCGTGTCTCTTCTCGCCCTGACGGGCTGTGGCTTCAGCGGTGGGGAAGGGGGGAGCACCCAGGCCGCCGACCTCGACCAGCGGATCGTGGTGGACAACTTCCGCGCCCCGGTCGCCGACTGGGCCCTGGAGAGCGACGCCGCCTACATCCTGTCCCTGTCCGGGTGCCTCGAGACCCTGACCCGCTACGACGAGGCCGAGAGCGAGATCGTGCCCTCGCTGGCCACGGAGTGGGAGCAGGTCTCGCCCCTGGAGTGGGACTTCACCCTGCGGGAGGGGGTGCAGTTCCAGGACGGCACCGCGCTGACCGCCGACACGGTCGTGACCTCGCTGCGCCACGTCCTCGACGCGGAGGTCCCGGCACGCGCCTTCAGCCCCGCGGTGGTCAGCGGCGTGGAGGCCGTGGACGAGCGCACCGTGCGGATCACCACCCCGACCGAGAGCCCGCTGGTGCCCTACCGCCTGGCGAGCGTCAACACCGGGGTGCTGGCCCCGGCGGCCTTCGAGGGCGGGTCGGTGGACCCGTTCGGGCACTGCACCGGGCCGTTCACCCCGGTCTCCGAGCAGCCGAAGCAGTCGCTGACCCTGGACCGCAACGAGGACTACTGGGGCGGGCAGGTGCAGCTCGCGGGCGCCGAGGTGCGGTTCATCACGGACGGCGCGACCCGCGCCACGCAGGTCCAGACCGGGGAGGCAGACGTCTCCCTCTCCGTCCCGGTCTCCAGCATCGCGGCGCTGGAGGCGGACTCCGGCGTCGAGGTGCTCAAGGCGGAGTCGCCGCGCACCGCGACGCTGTACATGAACAACGGCCGGGCGCCGTTCGACGACGTCGACTTCCGCCGGGCCGTCCGCTCGGCGCTGGACCTCGACGCGCTCGCCGACAGCGTCTACGAAGGTGCGGCGCTGCCCGGGACCGGGCCGTTCGCCTCCTCGGAGCCCTGGGCCCCGGAGGGCGCCGGGACCCGGCAGCAGGACGTGGCGGCGGCCAAGAAGCTGCTCGCGGACGCCGGGTACACCGCCGACCGGCCCCTGGAGATCATCGCGATCACGGAGCGCGCGGAGTTCGCGGACGTGGCCACCGTCGTCCAGGAGAACCTGAAGGCCATCGGCGTGCCGGTGACGATCCGCACGACGGAGTACGCCGCCGTGGAGCCGGACCTGCTGGCCGGGGACTACGACATGGTGCTGAGCCAGCGCAACCGCCTGATCGACATCGCCGACCCCATCGGCTTCCTCACCGCCGACTACACCTGCGAGGGCACGTACAACCTCAGCCACTTCTGCGACGAGGACTACGACCGGCTCGTGGAGCAGGCCGCCGGCACCGCCGACACCGGGCAGCGCTACGAGCTGTACGCCCGGGCCGGCGAGATCCTCGAGGAGCAGGCCGTGAACGTGTGGCTGGTCAACGAGCAGGCCACCGACGCGGTCCGTGCCGACCTGCAGAACTACCAGCAGGACCCGCTGTCCCGGTACGTGCTGCGCGCGGAGACGACCAAGCCCGCCTCATGAGCGTCGCCGGCACCACCACGACCCCGGCGCGCCGGGAAGGACAGGACCGCCGATGACGGCATTCCTCGCCCGCAGGGCGGTGACCCTGGGCGTCACCGTCCTGCTGGCGTCCTTCGTGGTCTTCCTCATCCCCTACGTGACCCCGGGGGACCCGGTGCGCAAGATCATCCGGTCGCGGGTGGCCGGGGAGGTGATCGACGACTCCGTGGTCCAGGGGCTGGCGGCCGACCTGGGGCTCCAGGACCCCCTGGTCGTGCAGTACCTGCGGTGGCTGGGCCGGCTGCTGGGGGGCGACATGGGCCTGTCCTACGCGAGCCGCACCCCGGTGGTCGAGCAGGTCCTGCCCGCCCTGGGGATCACGCTGAGCCTCGTGGTCATGACCCTCGGGACCGCCGCGGTGGTCTCCGTGGTCCTGGGGGTCGTCGCCGCCCTGCAGGAGGGGCGCGCTGCCGACAGGGTCATCACCACGATCACCCAGGCGTTCATCGCCGTGCCGGAGTACTGGCTCGCCCCGGTGCTCGTGCTCGTCTTCGCGCTGAACCTGTCCCTGCTGCCCTCCGCCGGGTGGGCCGGGCCGTCCTCCGCGGTCCTGCCGGTGGCCGTCCTGGCGCTGCGCCCGACGAGCTACTTCACCTCCGCCGTGCGCGAGGGGATGCTCGACGCCCTGGGCGCCGAGCACGTCGTCGCCGCCCGCGCCCGCGGGCTCAGCCACTCCCGGACCGTCTGGCGGCACGTGGTCCCCAACGGGCTGCTGCCCCTGACCACCCTGGTGGCCGTGTGGTTCGCCGGGCTGCTGGGCGGCTCCGTCATCGTGGAGGTCGTCTTCGCCATCCCCGGCATGGGGCGGCTGCTCTACGACGCCGTGCGCAACAGCGACATCCCCCTGGCGCAGGGCGGCGTGGTCGTCGTCGTCGGCCTGGCCGTCGTGCTGACCACCGCGGCCGACCTGGTCCACGGCCTGCTCAACCCCCGGCTCAGGGGGCACCGTGCGTGAGCGGCCCGTCCTCGTCCTGGCCGCGTCGGCGGTCCTGGCCCTCGTGGTGCTCGCCGTGGTCCTCGCGCCGTGGCTCGCGCCGTACCCGCCGGCCGACCAGGACCTCGCCGCCCGGCTCGCCCCGCCGAGCGCCGCGCACTGGCTGGGCACCGACCACCTCGGCCGGGACACCCTGAGCCGGCTGCTCGACGGCGGACGGTTCTCGCTGACCGTCGCCGCCCTCGCCACGGTGCTGACCGGCGTGATCGGCACCGTCATCGGGGTGGTCAGCGCCCGCCGCCGGGGCTGGCTCGACGAGCTGTTCACCCGGGCCAACGACGTCCTGCTGGCGCTGCCGGAGATGGTGGTGGCCCTGTTCCTGGTCGCCGTGCTCGGCCCCGGCCACCTGTCCCTGCTGCTGGCCCTCACGGTGACCGGCTGGACGCCGTTCGCCCGGCTGGCCCGGGCGCTGACCTACGACGTCTCGGCGCGCGGCTTCATCGAGGCCGCCCGGGTGCTCGGGTGCTCGCCGTCCTTCATCGTCCTGCGCCACGTCCTGCCGCACCTGGCCGGGCCCCTGCTCGGCCAGGCCACGCTGCGCTTCGGGCAGTTCCTGATCACCGTGGGCGCCCTCTCCTACCTGGGGCTGGGGGTGCAGCCGCCCCAGTCGGACTGGGGGGCGATGCTGGCCGCCGCCCAGCCGTACGCGACCAGGTCCCCGCTGACGATCCTCGCCCCCGGGCTGGTGGTCTTCGTCGTCGCGCTGTGCGTCACCCTCATCGGCCAGCGCCTGGCCCGCGTGACGAGCACCCGCATGGTGCTCGCCTCGGCCCCGTCCCGGACGGTCCCGGATGCCTGAGGGCCTGACCGTCGAGCAGCTGCACGTCAGCCACCGGGCCCCCTCCGGGGCGGGCGCCGCCCGTCCCGTCCTCTCCGGGATCGACCTCGCCGTGGCCCCGGGGGAGTTCGTGGCCCTGGTCGGGGCCTCCGGCAGCGGCAAGACCATGACCGCCATGTCCGTCCTGGGGCTGCTGCCCCCGCAGGTGCACCTCG
>JAPSHS010000157.1 GCA_031179495.1 Kocuria sp.
AGGCGTTCCGGACCGTGGCCGCCGCGCTGGACGCAGCGCTCGAGGACCCGGTGATGGTGTGGTCGCCCACGGCCGGCACCGACTACCCGTTCCGGGCCCCCACGTCCGTCGCACCGGAGGGCGGGGAGATCGCGCCGCTGGACACCGACGGCAGCGGGGTCTGGGACGGGGACGACGACGCCTACAGCCCCTACTACCCGGGCGACGACGTCGTGGACTGGGTGGGCCTGTCCGCCTACCACGACGAGACCGGCAGCGGGGAGGCCCGCAACACCGTTCCCGGCCCGGACGCGTTCGGCACGCTGCTGGGCGCGCCGGACGGGTCCGGCGCCGCGGCCGGTGGCTTCTACGCCACGTACGCCGCCGGCCACGACAGACCGCTGATGGTGGAGACGGGCTCCTTCCACAGCCCCGGGGCGGGCGGTCCGTCGGCCCTCGACGTCAAGGCCCCCTGGTGGGACCAGGTGCTCGCGGCGGCCTCCTCCGAGGACTACGGCCGCATCGGCGCGGTCGTGTGGAACGAGACGACCGAGGAGCGCTCGGACGGGGCGGTCACGGTCGACTGGCGGTCCACCGCGGAGCCCGGGCTCGCCACGGCCTTCCGGGACCGGGTGGAGGCCTCGTCCCTGGTGACCGGTCCGGTCACCGAGCGGTCCGCCCTGCCGGGTGCCGCGTCCTCCGCCTCCGGGGCCGTCGTGCAGGGGCCCGCGGCGTGGGCCCTGGCCGCGGCCGCCCTCGGGGCGGGGCTGCTCCTGTGCCTGCTGCCGGGCCTGCAGCGCGCACGGTCGTGGGGCTACGCGGAGTCCGCGTCCCGGGACAGCCGCATCGACATGCTGCGGGGGGTCGCGATCGTGTTCGTCGTCGTCAACCACGTGGGCCTCACCTCGCTGTTCCAGCTGCTGACCCAGGAGACCGTGGGTGTGGTCTCCGGCGCCGAGCTGTTCGTCCTGCTCTCCGGGGCCGTGCTGGGCATGGTCTACGGGCCGCGGGTGACGGGCGATCTCGGGACCGTCGTGGACCGCACCACCGCGCGGGCGTGGAAGCTCTACGTCACCGCACTGGTCGTCGTGCTGCTCGTCTACGCCCTGAGCCGGATGCCCTTCCTCGACTCGGGCGCCGTCACCACCTTCACGGACCAGGGCACCGGAGCCGCAGGAGCGGGCGCCGCGGGGAGCACGTACGACCTCTACGCGGGCATGCAGGGGCTCTTCGAGTTCCCCGTCCCGGCCCACCTGATCCCCGCCGTGCTGCTGCTGCAGGTCGGCCCGTGGCAGTTCAACATCATGGGGCTGTACGTGGTCCTGCTCCTGGTGAGCCCCCTGGTGCTCGCCGCTCTCGCCCGCGGCTGGGCCTGGCTCGTCCTGGCGGTCAGCGCCGCCCTCTACGCCGCGGGCACGCTCCTGCGGATCCGGCTGCTGCCCTCGCAGTTCGAGGACTCGTTCCCCCTGCTCGTGTGGCAGGTGCTGTTCGTGCTCGGCCTGGTCGCGGGGTTCTACCGGCAGCAGGTCGTGGCGTGGTTCTCCGACCGGCGCCGCCGGCCGGTGCTCGTCGCCTGCCTGCTGCTCGCGGTCGCCTTCGCGCTGTTCTCGTGGTCCAGCCCGCACGCCAGCAGCGCCTACGACGTCCGGCTGGCCCTGCTGCCGGACGCCGCCTTCCGCAGCGTCTACGACGCCTTCTTCGGCCGCACGTACCTGGGGATCGGCCGGCTGGTGAACGTGCTCCTGGTCGTCGTCGCGGGCTACGCCCTGCTCAGCGCCTACTGGGCGGTGTTCCGGCGCGTCCTGGGCTGGTTCCTCATCCCGCTGGGCCGCGCCACCCTGTACGTCTTCGTCATGCACGTCTTCCTGATCCTGGCCGTGGCCAACATCCCGGTGCTCCAGCAGGGCGACGTGCTGGTCAACACCCTCGCCTACGTCGGTGTCCTGGGCCTGCTGTGGGTCATGGTCCGGACCCGGTTCCTGTTCGGGATCGTCCCCCGCTGAGGGCCGTCCGCGCCACACCGCGTCATGCGGATAGCTATAGCAAATCCCGGTGTAGCGTGACCCCCAACGACCGGCCCGGTCGGGTCCCTCCCCTGGACCGTGACGAGGAGTCACCGATGACAGTCCTGTTCCCCCCGTCGTACGGCCGGCGCCCCGGGCCCGTCTGCGCGGCCCTGCTCGCCCTGGCCCTCACCGGGTGCACCCAGGGCCCGGACGGCGGCGCCCCGGCCTCCCCGGCAGCGGCCTCCGAGTCGGTGCCCGCCGAGGCCGTGAGCTCCGCGCCGGCGCCGTCGGGGACCCCCGGAACCGGGTCCGCGGCGCCGGAGAGCCCGGCGCCCTCCGGCAACGACGTGGCTCCCTACGACGACACCGCCACCCGGGACGCCGCCGCGGCCTTCGGCTCGACCCAGCAGCTCACCGACTCCCTCGAAGGGACGGTCGACGGGCCGCGCCCGGCGACCACGGGGGAGCGCCCCGTCCGGGCCGCCCCCGGGACCCCGGTGCAGGTGTTCACCCTGACCCTCACCAACACGGGCAGCACCCCGGTCGACGCGGTGCCCTGGTCCTTCCCGGTCGCCGTCGCCGGCGACGAACCGGCCGTTCCCGCCTACGACGAGTCCCTGGGCGTGCGGATGGAGACCTTCCCGACCATCGCCCCCGGTGGGTCCGCCTCGCTCGAGGTCGCCTACAGCGCGGCGCACGACGCCGACCTCGCCGTGCGCGTCTTCGACAACACCACCCCCGACCACTACGTCGAGTTCACCGACTGACCCCAGCGAGGGACCACCATGAAGATCTCAGCTCTGCGCATCCCCGCCGCCCTCGCGGCATGCTTCGCCGTCGTCCTCGCCGGCGCCCCCGGCGCGACCGCGGCCCCGTCGGCCCCCGTTCCCGGTGTCCCGGCCGCGCCGACGTCGGATGCCGGGTCCGGCACCGACGCCGCCACGGCGGCGCAGCGGATCGAACCCGTCGACGACGACCTCACCGTGTCCGGCACCGGACGGGCGGTGGCCGTCGACGTCCTGGCCAACGACGGTCTCGTGGACCCCGCGCAGGTGCGGCTGCTGCTCGTGGACCCGGCTGCCCCCCGCGCCGAGGGCGAGCTCGGGGAGGAACTGCGCACGGAGCTCGGCTCGCTGCGCGTGATCTCCCCGGGCACCGCGCCGCAGGAGCTGCCGGAGGGCTGGCAGGCGCCCGAGCACCCCGTGCTCGTCCTGCTGCCGGACGCGGAGGCACCGGCCGGCGCCGTCGAGGTCGGCTACGCCGTGCGGGACGCCGCGGGCGCGGACGCGCGCGCCGTGCTCACCCTGACCCCGGAGACCCCGGGCACGGACTCCCCGGAACGCTCTCCCCAACCCTCCGGGGAGCCTGCGACCGAGCCCGCCGCGGAGCCGTCCGCCGCCGCGGAGCCCACCGAGGACCCGGCGGCCGGGCCGACGGAGGGGCTCGCGACGGAGCCGTCCGCAGCAGGCCGCGCGGCCGCGGCGGAGCCCGGAGCGACCGCGGACGTCCCGGCCGAGGTCCGCCGGGCCCTCGAGGCGGGCGCCGCCCGGGTGGCCGCCCGCTCCGGGGAGCCCACCGCCGGGATGCGCCCGTGGAAGGGCGGCTGGGAGTGGCCCCACCAGAACGGCGTGGTGCTGTGGCACGAGGCCCACGGAGCGCACTGGGTGCAGCTGCGGGGCGCGATCGGACAGAAGTGGCTGCGCGCCGGAGACGTGGACGTGCTCGGCTGGCCCCTCGGGGACGAGTCCTGCGGTCTGGCCGGGGGCGGGTGCCGGCAGTCGTTCTCCAAGTCCCACACGGTCTACTGGAGTCCCGGCACCGGGGCG